>CAZWSO010000026.1:0-22146 GCA_964636485.1 uncultured Gemmatimonadaceae bacterium | reverse complement strand
CGGCAGCGACGTAGACAGCTCCGAACTCGCGGAGCCTGTAACGGCGGCGCTGGCCTGGCCGCAGCCGAAACAGGCATTGCCTGGCAGAATCCAGGAATTGAGCGCTCTCTGTGTCATGGTGCTGAGGCTGAACATAAGGCATTGGTCCCTCCTGGCGTAACCCGTCCTGGTCGTGTCAGTGCGCGAGCTCCGCCAGGCGCCGATCGAGAAAGCGCCGCTCCGGCTCCTGGCGCGTCAGCGCGAGCGCGCGCGAATACGACGCTCGCGCTTCCTCCCTTCGCCCGAGCCGGCGGCACAGATCTGCTCGTGCGGCGTGCGCCAGGTGATAGTCGGCCAGCTCACCGCGCGCAAGAATGGCATCGATCAAGGTGAGACCGGCCACTGGACCATCGCGCATGGCTATAGCGACGGCCCTGTTGAGCTCAATCACTGGCGAGGGATCGACACGCGCCAGCACATCGTACAGACCTACGATCTGCGCCCAGTCCGTTGCCGATGCGATGGACGCCTCGGCATGGACCGCGGCGATCGCCGCCTGGAGCGTGTACGGACCGAACCGCCGCGAGGATGCGGCGCGCTCCACCAGCGCGACTCCTTCGGAAATCTGCTCGTGGTTCCACAGCGAGCGGTCCTGTTCGTCGAGCAGGACCAGCTCGCCGGCGGATGATGTGCGCGCGCGCCGACGTGATTCCTGGAGCAGCATCAGCGCCAGTAGACCGAGTACTTCGGGGTCCGGAACGAGGTCGACCAGCAGCCGTCCCAGACGGATGGCCTCACCTGACAGATCGGCGCGCGTCAACGACTCGCCGAAAGAAGCGGAATACCCTTCATTGAACACCAGATAGATCACTCGAAGCACCGCGTCCAACCGCTCCGGAAGATCGGCAGGCGCAGGAACCTCGTACGGTATCCGGGCGTCACGAATCTTGGCCTTGGCGCGCACGATCCGCTGTGCCAGGGTCGGCGCGGCTGCCAGGAATGCTCGCGCGATCTCCTCGGTGGTCAGTCCGCACACCTCTCGCAGCGTAAGCGCCACCTGGGCGTCGGCTGTCAGCGCCGGGTGGCAACAGGTGAACATGAGCCGCAGCTGATCGTCGGGGAGATGTTCGTCAACGGCTGCTGCCGGATCATCGGTAACCACATGGAGCTGAGCTGCAATCTGCGTGGCGGATGCGTCGAACCGCGCTCGCCTTCGTAATGTGTCCAGTGCCTTGAAGCGGCCGGTCGAGACGAGCCAGGCTCTTGGATTGGCGGGTATTCCATCGCGCGGCCATTGCTCCACGGCGGCAGCGAAGGCATCGTGCAGCCCTTCCTCGGCAAGGTCAAAATCGCCGAGTAGCCGGATCAGAGTGGCGAGAACTCGCCTTGATTCGGAGCGATAGACGGAGTCCACCGTCTCCCGGATCCGATCGGCTTCGTTCGTCACTGGCCCGAAGCCTGATCGTGTACTGGTAATCCCCGCACGGTCTGCGACCGTCGTGTGCAAGGAGCTTACGGCGTCAACTGGCGAACCGGCCGCACCTCGATGCTCCCGATGCGCGCAGGTGGGATCTTCGAGGCCACACGGATAGCATCGTTCAGGTCCCGCGCGTCGATGAGATAAAAGCCAGCAAGCTGCTCCTTGGTCTCGGCAAACGGTCCATCGGTGATCGAAACCTTACCGTCGCGAAGCCGCACTGTGGCAGCGGTATGTACGGGCTCTAGCGCTTCGGCAGCAATGTAGTAACCGCTCCGGCGAAGGTCGTCGCCATTAGCCGTACACTCGGAATCGGGCACCGTCCTCATGAGCTTCTCCTCGCCGTACACGAGGCACAGATACTTCATCAGATCCTCCGGGTCGCAATGCGCGTAAGATACCCTATGCCCAGGTCGTGGCGGACACACTCACGGTACTTCTGCCAACCATGCTCGCGCCAGCCCCGGTGCCGCCCGCCCAGGGCATCAGTGTTGCGATGTCACCTTCCGAACGGGTCGTACCTCAACGCTGCCGAATCGTGCTGGCGGAATCCCCGACGCAATCCGCATTGCGACATCCAGATCGCCGACCTCTATCAGATAGAATCCGGCAAGCTGCTCCTTCGTCTGGGCAAATGGCCCATCGGTAACCGCGGCTCGGCCTTGCCGCACGCGGACGGTTGTAGCGGCTGCAACCGGTTGGAGAGCCTCCGCGGCGGTGAGCTGCCCGTTCTTGCGAAGCTCCTCCTCGTACGTCATGCACTCCGCTTCCACGGCCTCGTACTCGGCGGGAGACAGAGCGTCCAGTCTCTTCTCGTCAGCATAGATCAGACACAGGTATTTCATGGGTTACTCCGGGGCGCTCGGGAATGTGCCGGCGAAAAGTTGGATCAAGGCCGCAAGAACGGCAGATCGAGGAACAGGACAGGATTCGTCGGACCGCCAGCATGGTGGAAGGGGTCGCCCGCTCTGCCTGTAGTCGTTCGGAAAGCAGCAGGCTCGACAGGCAGCGCCGTTCGGGGCAGAAAGGGAGCAATTGGCCAGGAGGGGTCCTGCCGGGCGATTCCTCGCGTCCGGTCCTCGGCGTAACTTCGATGGCGCCCGCCTCGTTCCGAGGGTTTAGGGTAGATTCATCCGCGATGACCCAGCTTTCAGGCCCTTCGACCTCCGCACACGCTTCTGAGCGCGTCAGCGACGCCGACCGTCTGCTCGCCGAGCTCAACCCAGAGCAGGCCGCTGCCGCCTCTCACGGGGAGGGGCCACTGCTCATCGTTGCCGGCGCCGGCACTGGCAAGACGCGCACCCTTGTCTACCGCGTTGCGCATCTCATTGCCCGAGGGGTGAGGCCAGAGCGGATCCTGTTGCTCACTTTCACACGTCGAGCCGCGCAGGAGATGCTCGGCCGCACTGAGCGGCTCGTGGGGCCTGCCGGCGCGCGGGTGCACGGCGGAACGTTCCACGCCACCGCACACCGGCTGTTGCGCGTGTACGGTGTTGCCGCCGGGATCGCGCGCGATTTCACGATCCTCGATCAGGAGGACGCCGAGGATCTGATGGGGATCTCGCGCGCGGCGCTCGGCTTTGCGCAGCAGAAGAAGACGCGGTTTCCCAGGAAGGAGACGCTGCACGACATCTACTCCCGGCACGTGAACACAGACCTGCCGGTGCGCGATATCATTGCCGAAGAGCTTCCCGAGTTCACCGATCGCGAAGCCGAGATCCTCCGCATTTTTGGCGACTACACGCGTCGCAAGGAGGAACGGAACCTGGTGGATTACGACGACTTGCTCCTTTTCTGGGCGGGGATGCTGGAGGGCCCGGAAGAGCTGGCGCAGCGCATCGCCTCGCTCTACGACCATGTGCTGGTGGACGAGTATCAGGACACGAACGCGCTGCAGGCGCGGGTGCTGAGGGGGCTATGTCGCTCGCACGCAAACATTACGGTCGTGGGCGATGACGCGCAGAGCATCTACTCCTTCCGTGGCGCCACCATCCGAAACATTCTCGACTTCCCCGAGCACTTCGCCGACTGCCGCCTGGTCACGCTGGAACGGAACTACCGATCCACACAGCCCATTCTCGACGTAAGCAACGAGCTGATCGAGGGAGCCGGGCAGCGCTACCGCAAGCGGTTGTGGACGGAGCGCAAGCACGGAGACGTACCTGCCCTGGTCGCCGCCGACGACGAGCAGGAGCAGACACGCTTCGTGGTCGAGAGGATACTCGAGCTGCACGAGGAGGGAATACCTCTCCATGAGATGGCGGTTCTCTTTCGCGCAGGATACATGTCGGCCGACCTGGAGATTGAGCTCGCCAACCGTCACATTCCCTTCGAGAAGTGGGGAGGGCTCAAATTTCTGGAAGCGGCCCACGTGAAGGATGTGCTTGCCTTTTTGCGCGCTGCCGAAAACCCGCGCGATGAGGTGAGCTGGCACCGACTTCTCCACCTGCTGCCGGGCGTGGGCGACGCCACCGTGCGCAGTGTGGTGGAGCTGCTCGCCGAAAAAAGCTGGGACCCGCTCGCGCTGGCGGGCTTCCGTCCGCCGGCGCGCGCGCGCGAATGGCACGAGAGAATGGTGGCTCTCTTCGGCGAGCTGCAGGCGCGTGGCGGGCAGAGCGTGGCTGCCGATATCGCCGCCATTCGCGCGTTCTACGATCCACTCCTCCGGGATCGTTACGATCGGGTGGAGCCGCGCCTGGCCGATCTCGATCAACTCGAGATCATCGCCTCGCAATTCCCCTCGCGTGGTGCGTTCCTGGCCGAGCTGACGCTCGAGCCGCCGTCGTCTACGCAGGACCTGGCCGGCGGAAGCGATGAGGACGACGATGCGCTGGTCCTCAGCACGACCCACTCCGCCAAGGGTCGCGAGTGGAGGGTTGTGTTTCTGATCTGGGCTGTGGACGGATGGTTCCCCTCAGCGCGGGCGTTGCGCGACGATCAGGACATCGAGGAAGAGCGACGTCTCATGTACGTGGCCATGACGCGTGCGCGCGATCTGTTGTACGTCGTCTATCCGGTGCGCGCGTATGGGTCACGGTTCGGCGCCGACTACTCGATCGACCAGCTCTCCCGTTTCATCGACCGGAGGGTACGCGAACGTATGAGGCGCGCCGCGGCGCGGCGGCCAGGTACGGAAACTGAAAGCGACTCAGGGGATGGGAGCGGGGGGCGGGACGGGCAGCAGATCGACCTCCGTGCTCTCCTCCGGGGGCGTTTCGGCGGGTAGCCCGAGCCACTCGCGAATCGCCGGAAACGGATCGTCTGACCGGCGCTCGGCCAGCTCGATGATGCGCCGCACCGCAGCGCGCAAGTCCCCGCCCTCGCGTGCCAGCAGCTCATCGAAGATGTTCAGATCGGTTTGGTAGATCCGCCGCGCGATCAACGCTGCATTGTCCAGCCGCGCTCGCGCCAGAATGGCGGGAGAGCGCGCACGGAGCAACGGTCCGTACTCCTCCACGAGCAGCCGCCGACCCGCTTCCTCTACCTCGTCGCGGGCGCGCAGCCGCGCCGCACGATCGCCGGCATGTGCGGCGTAGCCGGAGTCCACCATGATGTGATAGCGACGCCAGAAACGCGCGAGCACCTTCTCGTCCTCCCAATCCGCTTCAGCGCGTGCCGCCGCCGCGGAGTCCCCGATGGTCAGGAAGAACCAGATCGCTCCCCGTGATCCCACGAAGTTCGCAAAAGATTCATTGAAGACCGCCTGTCCACGGGCGTAAAACGTGTTGTGGGTCAACTCGTGGATCACGGTGTTGGCAAGAAACACCGAATCGTGTGCCAGCGTGGTGGAAAGCAGCGGGTCGTTGAACCAGCCGAGTGTGCTGAACGCTGACGCCGGCCGCATATACGTGTCGAGCCCGCGCATACGCAGCCGCTGCTCCTCCTGCCGCGCCCGAGAAAAGGAGAAGAAGCCCTTGTACGGCACGCGGCCCACGATGGGGAACCACCAGGTGTGCGCCATGAGCGTGTCGCGGTGGGCCGCCGACACGACGAGCAGCAGCGTGTCCCGATCGAGCTGCGTGAAGCGCGTAAAGCTCTCCCGCGCAGCGAGTCCAACCGAGTCCACGGCGAAATCACGCGCCTGGAGTACCAGCCGCAGCTTGTCTCGAACGGCTGGCGGCGTCTGCGGGTCAGCGATCAGGCGCTCGATCGGCTGGCGTCTGGCGAGAATCCGGGCCTCTTCCCAACCCGCTCGCAGCAGAAAGAGACCTGTTGGCGTGAGCGTGAAGAAGACTAGGATCGCGATGCCGGCCACCACCAGCGCATGGCGGACAACCCGCCGCCAGCGCCGCGGTGGGCGCGGCTCAGCGCCACCAGCGGAGGCCAAACCGGTGCGTTGCCCCGAAAGCCTCGAGGCTCTGGTAAGCGTAGTCGAGCGCCACGTGTTGGAGGCGAAAACCGCCACCCAGGGAAAGCGGCGAGAGTACCGAGCGGTCGGGGGGTGAGGTCATGCCCAACCGGCCGAGCACCTCAAGGCCCGTAGGCGACGTCCACCCCAGCTCCAGGCCACCCGCGGGACGCGCGTCACCGCCACGCTGGTGCGTGACCTCCGTGAATGCCATCAGACGCACCGGTCTGATCACGATCGGCGGCGTCGAAACACCCACGCGCCAGAGCCGGGGCAGCTCGCCTCGCGATCCGGCGATCGAAATGTCGCCACCCAGATTCTGGAGTGCGACCGCCAGTGAGGCGCCGTGCCAGATCTCCACCGCAGCGCCAACGTCAATGGCCGCTGCGCCCCCGCTCTCGAAGCCGAGCAGCTGCGCCACGTACTTTCCGGTCAAGCCCGCGCGAACGCCGCCGGCGCGCACGCCATACCCGAGGGAAAGAACGTAGTCGCCGGCCGATAGCGTAGCCCCCGAACCGGTCCCAGGATCGCCCATGGACGGGTCGCCGATCACCTGCTCCGAGCTGCCGAAGTCCAGCACCTGTAGCCCGAGGCCCATTGCGCCCGGGCCAACCGGTAAGGCGAGACTGACGGCGAACAGCTTGGAGGAGGCGAGGTAGTCCTGAACCGAAAAGCTCGCCGCGACTCCCTCGACTGTGGCGAGATTCGCGGGGTTGTAGAAGAGCACCGCCTCGTCCCCCTTCGCCGCGCCGTACGCGTCGCCAAGGGCGAGCGCGCGAGCACTGGAGGGAAGCTGGAGCACGACTGCGGTCGGGTTCGTCGCCTGCCCGAACAGGGCGGACGTCGCCGTAAAGAGAAGAAGGAGTGTGCAGCAGATGTGCTTCATGCAAAGATCCGGAGCGCCCATTGGCGATAAGGCCACCTGCCGGTGGCATTCTTCAGCCGAAGTATAACCCCGGGCCACCGGCCGTTCGCCACGCATTGGGCAAGGGTGCCCACGCCGGATATACTTATAGGAAGGGTCGGCCCCGCGCATGGGCCGGCCCGCACAACGGCGTCCGGAGGTCCCGGAAACCTCAGCAGCAGCTTCCCTACCGCCTCGATGTCCTTCGTCCACCTTCACTGCCATTCCGAGTACTCGCTCCTGGACGGGGCCAACCGGATCGGTGACCTGATCGCTCGCGCGCTCGAGTACGAGCAGCCGGCGCTCGCGATCACCGATCACGGCAACCTCCACGCGGCCTGGGATTTCCAGGAGCGGGCGCGCAAGGCGGGACTCAAGCCCATCGTCGGCATGGAGGCATACGTAGCTCCGGGCGATCGTCGCGAGCGAGCGCGGCCGCGGGATGGGGCCAAGCCGTACTTCCACCTCGTATTGCTCGCCCGCAACGAGCAGGGATATCGTAACCTCGTCAAGCTGAGCTCCCTTGCCTATACCGAGGGCTTCTACACGAAGCCGCGGATGGATCGCGAGCTGCTGCGGCGGTACTCCGACGGGCTGACCGTAACCTCGGCCTGCATGGCCGGCGAGGTGGCACATCACCTCATGGGAGGGCGGTTCGATGCCGCGCGCGAAGCGGCATCCTGGTACGCCGACGTTTTCCGCGATCGGTACTATCTCGAGGTACAGGCACACGACGCCGGCGGGCTTCAGGCAAAACTCAACCGGGACGTGCTGCGCCTGGCCGACGACCTCGGCCTCCCCGTCGTGGCTACGAACGATGCGCACTTCCTGCGCGACACGGACCATGACGCGCACGACGTCCTGCTCTGCATCGGCCTCGGCAAGGACCGCGATGAGCCGGACAGAATGCGCTACGACCGCGGACTTTTCTTCAAGAGCGCCAGGGAAATAGCTGCGTCCATTCCTGACCGCCCTGATGCACTCGAGAACACCCTCCGTATTGCCGACGAGACCGAGATCCAGTTCTCGAAGAAGTATCACCTGCCAAGCTTCCCGCTCCCCGTGGAAGTGCGCACCGAGAATGAGCTTCTGGTCCGTTTGAGCGAGTCGGGCGCGGTCGACCGTTACGGGGATCCGCTGCCGCCGCATGTCAGGGAGAGACTGGACTACGAGTTGGGGGTGATCACGGGAACAGGATACGCCGGGTACTTCCTGATCGTCGCCGACTTCATCAAGGCGGCGCGCGACCTCGGCATCCCCGTCGGCCCGGGCCGCGGCTCGGCGGCGGGGTCGCTCGTGGCGTACGCGCTGAAGATCACCAATGTCTGCCCGCTTCAGTTCGACCTCCTCTTCGAGCGCTTCCTCAATCCGGAGCGGGTCTCGATGCCGGACATCGACGTCGACTTCTGCTTCGAGCGCCGCGGTGAGGTGATCGAGTACGTTCGCCAGAAGTACGGTCGTGAATCGGTGGGACAGATCATCACATTCGGGACAATGAAGTCCCGGGCGGTGGTGAAGGATGTGGGACGAGTGCTCGGCTTCACACCGGCGGAGACGGACCAGCTCGCCAAGCTCATCCCGAACCAGCCCAACTTCTCTCTCACCGTACGGGAGGCAATCAAGCAGATCCCGGAGGTGCTCAAGCTGTACAGGAGTGACGAACGCTACCGCAAGCTGCTCGACTACGCGGTGGCACTGGAGGGGCTGTCGCGCCACGCCGGCGTGCACGCGGCGGGTGTCGTGATCGCGCCGGGCCCCCTGGACGAGTACGTCCCGATCTGCACGCAGAGCACCAAAGGTGCCGGCGCCGGCGACGACGAGGCGGTCGTTGTTACGCAGTACGACATGACCGCGCTCGAGAAGGCCGGCATGCTGAAGATGGACTTTCTCGGTCTGACCACGCTGACTGTCATATTCGATGCGCTGGGCACGATAGAGGAGCGCACTGGCCGACGTCTCGATCCCGATTCGCTGCCTCTGGACGATGCCGAGACCTATCGTCTCCTGCGGGGTGGGCGCACCTCGGGCGTCTTCCAGTTCGAGTCTCCCCTCGCTACCGACGTGTTGCGCAGCATGCGCTGCGACCGCTTCGATGATCTGGTGGCCTCGAATGCCCTGATGCGCCCTGGACCTCTCGATGCCGGAATGCACAAGGTCTACATCCGGCGCAAGCGCGGGGATGAAACGGTCGGCTATGCGCTCCCGGAGCTCGAGCCGATACTGAGAGAAACGTACGGCGTGATCACCTATCAGGAGCAGGTGATGCGCATTGCCCAGACACTCGCCGGCATCTCGCTCGCCGAAGCGGACGTGCTGCGAAAGGCAGTGGGCAAGAAGGACCCGGAGTTGATCCGCACGGAGCTGGGCAAGTTCATCGAGAAGTCAGTCGGGCGCGGCTACGATCGCCGGGTGATCGAGGAGCTCGCGGGGCAGATCGAGACGTTCGGCCGCTACGGTTTCAACAAGTCGCACTCCGTCGCCTATTCGATCATCTCCTACCAGACGGCCTGGCTCAAGGCGCACTATCCGGCCGAGTTCATGGCGGCGCTGCTGTCCTCTCAAATCGGTGACACGGACAGCGTGGTCAAATACATCAGCGAGGCCCGCGAACTCGGCATAGAGGTGCTTCCGCCGGACGTGAACGAGTCGGGTTACAAGTTCACGGTCATTGGAGACAAACGAATCCGTTTCGGTCTCGGTGCGATCCGCAACGTGGGGCGAACGGCGATCGACTCCATTCTTTCGGCTCGTGCCGACGGTCCGTTCGCCTCGCTCTTCGATCTCTGCGAGCGTGCCGACCTGCGGGCGTGCAATCGGCGGGTGTTCGAGGCGCTGATCGTGGCAGGCGCACTCGACGGGCTTGGGGGCCATAGAGCACAGTACATGTCCGCGCTCGACACGGCGCTCCAGGAAGCCGCACTCAAGCAGGAGGAGCTGGCCAGCGGGCAGGGATCGCTTTTCGGGGTGGACGGCGACGGTCTGGAGCGGGGGTCGGCACTTCCACCGCAGCTTCCCGGATTCGCTCCGTGGAGCGACGCTGAGCGGCTCGCCCGGGAGAAGGAGATCCTCGGCTTCTACATCTCCGGCCACCCGCTGGAGCCCTTCAGGATGGAATGCGAGCTGTTTGCCACGCACACCGTGGAGCAGCTTGGTGCCTGGACGGACGCGCCGATCGCCCTGGGCGTGGTGGTCACGGCCATCAAACGCCAGACCAGCAAACGAAATGGGGCCGAGTTCGCCAGATTGACAGTGGAGGATTTTTCGGGATCTTCTGAGGTGCTGGTGTTCCCCGAAGCCTGGACGGTGCTGTCGCACCGTATCCGCACTGACGTGCCGGTTCTGCTCAAGGGCGGATACCCCAGACGCGACCAGGGGGTGGACAAGGCCACGTTCATTGTGGAGTCCGTTACTCCCTTCGTGGAGCTGCGAGCTACGGGAGATGTTGCCGTCTCGATCGACCTCGGGCTCGCACCGCCGCTGGCGCCGGAGGTCATGAGAGACGTACGCGACGTGCTGGAGATGCACGCGGGTTCCGCGCCGGTGGAGGTCCGCTGGCGTGATGACGATGGCAGCGATGCGCGGCTGAGGTCACGATCCATGCGTATAGCGGTTACCAATGCGGCGCTGAACGACCTGCGCGCGGTGGTAGGAAGCGAGCGGGTGCGACTGGTACGCGGGAGCTGATGGATGGCGGGAGCGACGACGCTGGAATTCGAGAAGCCGATCGCCGAGCTCGAGCGGCAAATCGAAGAGTTGAAGAAGACGGCGGGGACGCGTCAGTTGAGCGTCGAGACCGAGATCGCCCCCCTGGAGCGCAAGCTGGACGCGCTTCGCGAGGAGATATACCAGAATCTTACGCCGCTCCAGCGGCTTCAGGTCGCGCGCAGCAACAAGCGTCCGTTCACCCTGGATTACCTTCGTCTCGCCTTCACCGACTTCATCGAGCTGCACGGCGACCGGCTATTCCGCGAGGACGCGGCCATCGTGGGCGGCTGGGCGAGACTCGATGACGAAACGGTGATGGTGATCGGCCATCAGCGCGGCCGCGACACGAAGGAGAACCTCAAGCGGAACTTCGGCATGCCGCACCCTGAGGGCTATCGCAAGGCGCTTCGGCTAATGAAGCTGGCAGAGAAGTTCCATGCTCCGGTGATAACGCTCATCGACACGCCTGGCGCGTGGGCCGGACTCGGCGCCGAAGAACGCGGCCAGTCCGAGGCGATCGCGCGTAACCTGCTGGAAATGAGCCTGCTCCAGGTTCCGATCATCGCTACCGTAATTGGCGAGGGCGGCTCCGGCGGTGCGCTTGCACTCGGCGTAGCCGACCGCGTGCTCATGCTCGAGAACTCGGTTTACTCGGTGATTACCGTGGAGGGGTGCGCGGCCATCTTGTGGAAGGATGGGAAGAGCCCGGAGATGAAGGAGCGCGCAGCGGGCGCGCTGCGCATCACCGCGCGCGATCTGCTCGATCTTCGCGTGATCGATGGGATCGTGCCCGAACCGCTGGGCGGTGCGCACGCCGACCACGAGGAAGCCGCCCGGTCGCTTCACGACGCACTGGTGCACCATCTGGACGAGTTGCGCCGCCTCAAACCGGACAAGCTGGTGCGTCGCCGGCGGGATAAGTTTCTCGAGATGGGGCAGTTCGCCGAGTGACGGCCACAACGATCGCGCACCTCGTCGAGATTTCCTTCAAGGGGAACCGGAAGGAGTTCTTCCTGTGGGAGGGCGAGCAGGCACCAGCGGTGGGAACCCGGGTGCTGGTGGAAGCCGACCGCGGCGAAGATCTCGGCCGAGTTCATGCGGTCGGCGACCTCGCGGCGCTCCGGTGCAGCGGCTGCTCGCACGGTTCGGCGATCGAGCGTCCGGAGAAACGCGTCCTCCGCACCGCAACCGCGCAGGATGTCTCACGATTGGAGGAACTGCGCAGCGAGGATGAGTCGGCCCGGCGAAAGGCGATCGAGAAGGTACGCGCGCACGCACTCGTAATGAAGATCTCGGACGCCGAGTGGCAGTGGGATCGCCGAAAGCTGACGCTGTACTTCACGGCAGAGAAACGTGTCGACTTTCGTGCCCTCGTCCGGGATCTGGCTTCCACCTTCCGCACGCGAATCGAGCTCAAGCAGATCGGGGTGCGCGACGAGGCAAAGCGTCTCGACGGCGTCGGACGATGCGGGCGCCAGTACTGCTCCGCTTCCTGGCTTCCGGAGCTCCGCCCCGTCAACCTCCAGGTAGCGAAGGACCAGCGGCTGTCGCTCAATCCCTCACAGATTTCGGGTGCATGCGGCCGCCTGATGTGCTGCCTTCGATACGAGCACGAGTTCTACGTGCAGGCGCGCAAGCGCTTTCCGAAGGAAGGACGGGTGCTGGTTACGTTGCACGGTGAGGCGAAGGTGCTCGCCAACGACATCTTCAGTGAACGGGTCACTCTCGCCGATCCCGAGGGCGAGACACGGGTCGTCAAGCTTGCCGACCTGCGTCGCGAGCTGGACGCGATGGGCTCTGCTCCCGCGCACCGCCGCGAGATCGATGACCGGGAGCAGCGTGAGCGGGATGACGACGCCGATTCGACTCCCTCGTCGGTCCAAGCCTCCGAGACGGATACGGAGGCGTCGCCGTCTTCGGGGGGCGGAGATGAGGAGCCGCGCCGCCGTCCACGGCGGCGAGGCCGACGCGGCGGGCGGCGAGGGAAAAGCGGTGGCGGCTCTGAGCGCCCGCCCCGGGATGACGGCGAAGCGTAGCGTCGAAGACATCGGCCGGCTGGAACAAACCAATCTCTGACCCCCACTGCGCGTGCGCTTCTACATCACGACTGCCATCGACTACGCGAACGGCGATCCGCATATCGGGCACGCATTCGAGAAGATCGGCGCCGACGCGATCGCCCGGTTCCGGCGGCTTCGCGGTGATGACGTCCACTTCCTCATGGGAATGGACGAGCACGGCCAGAAGGTCGCGCAGACGGCGGCTGAGCGCGGCGTGTCGCCCAAAGATCTCACCGATGCCGTCGCCGCGGCGTTCATCGCCATGTGGTCGCGCCTGGAGATCTCGCACGACCAGTTCCTGCGCACCACGGAGCCGCAGCACCGGCGTGGCGTGTACGCTTTGATCGAACGCATGCTCGATCGACGACCCGACGATTTCTTCGAGCGTAGCTACGAGGGGTGGTACTGCGTAGGGTGCGAGCAGTTCAAGCGCGATAACGAGATCGAGGACGGGCGCTGCGTCCTGCACGTTACGCGTACGCTGGAGTGGACCACGGAACGGAACTGGTTCTTCCGGCTCTCGGCCTACCGCGACTTCCTGCGCGACCTTTTCCATCGTCGTCCGGAGTTTCTCGAGCCGGAAACGCGGCGCAACGAGATCTTGTCGTTGCTCGAGTCGGGGCTCGACGACATCTCGATTACGCGGTCACGGCTGACGTGGGCCATTCCCTTTCCGCGTCCAACGAGCGAGGGCGAGACGCAGGGCACCTGGGTCTGGTTCGATGCATTGCCCAACTATCTCACCGCCACGGGCTTTCCGGACGAGGGCCACGAACGGCTATGGCCCGCCCAGCTGCACGTGATCGGCAAGGACATCACGCGGCTCCACTGCGTGATCTGGCCGGCAATGCTCGAATGCGCGGGACTCCCCCTCCCGGAGCGCGTGTGGGCGCATGGCTTCGTGAATCTGGGTGGTGAGCGGCTCAGCAAGTCGGCGGGGATCCGCCTCGACCTCGGCGAGGCGGTGGACCGCTTTGGGCCCGATGCCTTCCGCTACTTCCTGCTGCGCGAGGTTCCGTTCGACGGAGACGGCAGCTTTTCCTGGGAACGGTTCGAGGACCGCTACAATGCCGATCTGGCAAACGCCTTCGGCAACCTCGCCAGCCGGACGCTGGCGATGATCGACCGTTACTTCCACGGTCTGGTTCCGGTCCTCGGCGAACATTCGTCAGCCGCCGATACCGAACTGCGTGAGCATGTGGTGGCGTCCTGCGAGGCCTTCGAGCGTGCCATGCAGAGCTTCCTCCTGCATGAGGCACTTCAGGCGCTCTGGCGCATGGTTACCGCGGGCAACGCCTATGTGGATCGGAAGGCCCCATGGAAGCTCGCGAAGGAGGAGGCGAGCCGCGAAGAGCTGGCCGTGACTCTGGCGACGCTGGCCTGGTTGCTGGCCGAGTTGGCCGTGCGCCTCTCTCCCTTCATGCCGAGCAAGGCAGAGGAGCTGTGGACGCAGCTGGGAGCTCCAGAACGTGCCGCGCAACAGCGGCTTCCAGGCCCGGCACCACTGTATCTTCCACCCGGAGGGTGGGCGATTACACGTGGGGCACCCATGTTTCCACGCGCTGAACCTGCGTCCCGGCAACAGGCCTCCTGACCCCCAAGCACCGTCGCGCGGCTGCTGTGGTGTTGTATTTTTTTCCAGTTCGGCCGCGCGAAGGCACGATTCATAACCGACCGTTACCCGGTCATCGATGGGGGAGTCCACCACCAGTACCCCCTCACCGGGAGCGATTCGCATGCGCGACGAGCGCTGGACTTTCCTGCTGGTGCCGCACGGCTCCGAGTCACCACGAGGCTTCTCCCTCTCCAGGCGGGCGCTGAAGGCAGCCGGCACGGCTGCTGGAGCGGTTGGCCTCCTCGTGGTGCTAGCTCTGGGCGTGCTGCTGACGCAGGTGACGGGCGGATCGGGAGTGGCGATCGCTGCCACTCGGTCGAGCGCGGAAACGGAGGACGCTGGTGAGTTGCGTGCGCGTCTGATACAATTGCGCGACACGCTCGACATCATCGCCCGCCGCAACGAGCAGATCCGTGTCCTCGCTGGGCTTCCCGAGGAAGAAGACGCCCGCGCTCCGCGCCTGGCGTCGATATCCCTTGTGGGTGAGGTCGATGGCGTGCAGCCCGCCACGTTCATCGCTCCGGAAGAGCTCTTCGCCAGCTCCGATTTCGACGCCATTCTCCGGCGGGCATCGGACCTCGCTACCAGTTTCGCAGAAGTGGCGGACACGCTGGAAAGCAAGTTCGAGCGCCTGGCACGAATTCCATCCATCATGCCGACTGCCGGCTGGCTGTCGAGTGCGTTCAGCCGAAGCCGCATTCACCCGATCCTCCACGTGGCGCGGCCGCACCAGGGCATCGACGTATCTGCGCCGATGGGCGCGCCCATCGTGGCGCCCGCCGCCGGTGCGGTGAAGCGCGTCGCGCGCGAGCGCGGCTACGGCCTGCTCGTCGAGATCGACCACGGCAACGGAATCATGACCCGTTACGCCCACTGCTCGCGTGTCAGCGTCAAGGCGGGGCAGCGCGTCCGACGCGGCCAGGAGATCGCCAACGTCGGCAACAGCGGACTCTCAGCCGGACCGCACCTCCACTACGAGATTCACGTCAACGGCCGGCCCGTCGATCCCTTGACGTTCGTGCTGCCGGAGAGTGCGATAACCGACTGAGCCTTACCCGCCCGGACTTCGCGAGAAGTCCACCTCCGGCACTTCTCTCACCGTGGGGTCGGTGACTTCGAAGTACGGCTTCGCGGTGGCGCCGATGGCGCGGGCGGTGAGGGTCTGTGGGAAGCGGCGGATGTAGGTATTGTACTGCCGCGTCGCCTCGTTGTAGTCCTGACGCGCGACTGCCACACGGTTCTCCGTGCCCGCCAACTCGTCCTGCAAGCGCACGAAAGACTGGTCTGCGCGAAGATCCGGGTATGCCTCGGCAATGGCGAGCAGCCGGCCGAGCGCCCCGGTAAGCTGCGCGTTCGCGGCCGCCATCTGGTCCGGGTCGCCGGTGGGGATGGCCCCGATCAGGCGGGAGCGGGCCTGCGCCACCTCGGTGAAGATGCGCTCCTCGTGAGCGGCATAGCCCCGCACGGTGGCGACGAGGTTCGGCACCAGATCGGCACGCCGCTGAAGCTGCACCTCGATGCGGCTGCGCGCTTCGTCTGAGCGCTCATCCAGTGTCTGAATGGTGTTGTAGCCGCACGCGCCGGTGAACAGCGGCAGCATCAGGATCAGCCAGCGAGATCGCATTCTGTTGGTCTCCTCAATTGCGTGGACTGCCGGTCTGCTCGGTCAGCTGGGGCGGAACCCCAACTGAACTACGTACTGACCTGGCCGCACGGTTCCACCCGGAAGCTTCCAGGCAAGTGGGGCGCGCTCCACAAGGCACTCGTTCACATTCTTGCCCGCAGCCGAGGACCAGGTGTCATGTTCCACGCGCACCGCGGTCACGCCGCCGGCACCAACGGTCACCAGCACCGCCACGCCGCCCGCAAGAGTGGGGTCGTCCTTCTGCCCGAATTCCTCATAGCAGAAGCGCGAGAAGGACTGCTCGCGACGCACCGCCTCCATAAGGGGCGGCGGCGCATCCGGATAAGTCGGGCGCGCAGCCGGTTGAACCGTCCGCAGCCGAGGCGAAGTAAAGGTATCAGGCTCCGCGGGCGGGATGTCCACAATCAGCGAATCCAGGTCCATTGGCATCGTATCCGCTATGGCGAGCGTGTCTGCGCCGGTTCGGCGGTCGCCCCGGCAGCCAGCCAGCAGAATGGCGAGTGTGAAGACGGTAGGGGCGATCAGAGCTCTCATTTTACGTCCATGGTGTCGAGGTGAACAAACAGGCGCTGCGCCCCAGCCAGATAGCCAGACAGGACAGAGCGCACCTCATCCCTTGATAGACGACCATCCCCCCGCCGATGCTGCGCGACGCGCACGAAGGGTTCCGCGTCGAACCCCGCCACCTGGGCCACATCGCGGCTCAGCGCCTCGTAGTCTGTAGGGGGCAGCCGATCGTGCAGCCGGAGCACGGCGCGGGCGATCGCCATGAACGTGCTGAGGCTCGCCACCAGCAGTTCCTCCAAAGCCCTGCTGTCGCCGGCGGCGTTCAGTACGCCCTGTCGAAGCCGGATCAGCTTGCCCATTGCCTCATGCTCCGCCTGTAGCCTGAGGTGCTCACGGTCCACACTCACGGTCTGGAAGGGCGGCGATCCGAACAGGACGCGGTGTCGCTCGAGAACGTCCCGGTACTCCATGGGAAAGACGTCGGCGCAGCGCGCCCACTCGTTCACCGTGAGGGTGAGCGGCGGGGCGTTCCCGGTTCGCGCCCACTCGTGCGCCACGGTCGACTCCAGCTCCAACTCCTTTAGTTCGAGCGATTCGACGAGAACGAGAACATTGCAATCCGACCGCTTGTGCACGTGCTCGCCAGCGGCAGCGGAGCCGTAGAGCACCACAGCGCGGAGATTCCCGCCGTGGACCTCGCGCAGACGTTCGACGAGCCTGTCCAGCGTCATGCCCGGCATCTACCAGCTCCTCCCGGCTCCTCCGCCACCAAAACCACCGCCACCGCCGAATCCACCGAATCCTCCTCCGCCAAAGCCGCCGCCGCCGAATCCACCACCACCAAATCCCCCTCCAAAACCACCGAAGCCACCGCGGCGGCCCATCGGCAGCGGCAAAATCACTGGCGCCCACATGCGCCGCCGGCGCCGGCGGCGTCCGGCACCGCCACGCCCGCTCCTGTTCCTTATCGCGCCGACTACAAGGTAAGCGATGATCGCGAGGGCGATGATAAGCCTCACCGGGATTCCCCCGCCAGGCGACCGCGGCACCGGCGCCTCTGCCACCAGGCTCGTGTCGAGCTGGAAACCGAACTCCCTCTCGAAGGCCTGTGCGACCCGCACCACCGCCACCTCCGCACCGCCTCCGTAGTCACCGCGCGCGAAATGTGTCACCGCCTCATCGCCGATTCGCCCAGCCGTGCCGTCGGTGATGAACCCTTCCGCACCGAATCCGGTAGCGATGTAGAAGCGCCCTCTTCCATCAGGCGATGTCTCCTTCGGTACGATCAGGATGACGACCCCCGCGTTGCGGCGCGCATCGCCGATGTCGGTAGCCGCCCCCACTCCCCACTCCCGGCCGATCTGGAGCGCGACGTCAGCAGGCTCGCGACCGCCGAGATCGGAGAGCGTGACGAGCGCAATCTCTCCACCTGAGCGAGCTCGCACGTCCTCGGCAATGCGTTCGATACGCTGCCGCGTTTCGGCGGGAAGCGCATTGGCGAAGTCGTTCACGTGTCCGCGTGGCGCGGGAAGCTGGAATGCTTGCAGCGCCAACAACAGACCTATAGCTTGCGGCGCCAGATGAAGCACCCTTCCATCCTCTCGTTGGCCCGGACTCCGCTCGCCACACTGGCGTCGGTGGTCGCCATCGCATGCGGCGGTGCGAGCACGGGCGAGATTCACGTGGTCATCGATAGTACACAGGAGAGCGCGGCACTGGAAGTCGTGGCAGTACCTTTCGATCCTGCCGTGCTGCACGCGGCCGCCACGAACGGTGCTGCTGCCGATAGCATGGCGCGCGTTCGCGCACTATCCGACAGCCTTCGCGCGGCCGACCGGCGCTTCCAGGATGAGCGTAGCGCCATCAACGCGGAGGTTGTAGCGATGCGTGCGCGGGACCGCACAACTCGCGAGTACGCCGCCACACACGCTGCAGTCACCGAACGCATGGCGATCGCGGAGTCGCTGCGTGCGGAACGTGACGCCATGCGCGCGCGCCGCCAGGCGATCGCCGACGCACTCCGTCTTTCTCCCTCCGATCTGGAAGGGTCACCTCGCATCCCGTGGATGCGCGTTGACAGCGCCTCGCGTGCTGCCGGCCGCGCTGTCATCACGGCCGCGCCCGCAGGCGACACGCTTACTTTGCGCGCTCAGGCGGGCACCTGGTGGGTCACTGCCGGCAAGGTCGGCTCCTACATAGCCAGTGAGGCGACACGCGTCGACGTGCGGCGCGGCGCGCGCGCCACCGTACGCCTCGGCGACGGCAACTGACCGTCTGGTCCAAAGCAGGACTTCGCCATAGGTGCCGCAAAGCACGCCAGACCACGGAGAAGGCTTGAGAACCTGATCAGGCAGTCTCCGCATTCGATGCAGCAATAGTCGTGAAAGTCTCCAGGCGCGGGCTCAGCGCGTGAAGTTGAAGGGGAAGCTGTACGTCCCCCCTCCCTGGTCCGACGCGGGGAAGCGCCAGCTCGAGATGCGCGAGCGGATGCACGACTCGGTCTCGTTCGCGCCGGATCCGCTCCATGTCCGGCCGGCGACGCGCGCTTCGGTCACATTGCCACCGGCGGCGATGGTGATCGCCACCGTCACGGTGCCGGCGAGGGCGGGGTTCGCCTTCAGCCCGTACTCTTCGTAGCAGAAGCGAATTTGCGACTGCCGGCCGCGCACGTAGTTGCCGAGCTCACCGACATCCCGCGCCGGACCACCTACGGTCTCGGCACGCACCAGGCTGGGCGCGGCAACGCTCACTG
Source organism: uncultured Gemmatimonadaceae bacterium (assembly GCA_964636485.1). GTDB lineage: Bacteria > Gemmatimonadota > Gemmatimonadetes > Gemmatimonadales > Gemmatimonadaceae > CAYXRS01. The sequence continues at coordinate 3,154 of CAZWSO010000026.1, read as the reverse complement.
TAGCCCGGGCGACACCATCTCCCCCGCCGGACACCCCCCCAATGGTACTCGCGGCGCCGTCGCCTGCTCCGAGGCCGTCGCGACCCGGCGTTCGCGAGCCCTGCCCCCCCTGCCCGTAGGCGATAACCGCCTTCCCCTGCGGTGCCCCGGCGCTTGCGCCAGTCGCTGGCGCGTTGACATCCACGCCGCGCAGCACGTTTGACACATCGCCAACCATCCCGCCACGCCCCTGTTGCGGTGGGCCACCGAAAGCTCCGGCGATAGCGGCCATCTCCTGCTGGCGCCGCCGTTCCGCCGCGGCCGCCGCCGCATTCGGATCCGGCGTGCTCGTGGGCTGCGCCGTGGGACGTGGCGTCGCCGCCGGCACGGGCTCCGGCTCGGGGTCCTCGAAGGTAATCTCCACGGGCTCCGGCTCCTCCGTGGGCATGAGTGAGATTGCTCGCTCTGTTGCCGGCATGAAGGCGACGAGCAGGAGCCAAATCACGGCCAGCGCGAACGCCACGCTGTACGAGATGACGAGCGGACGCCCTTCCTCACTGGCCCACTCGAACCGCAACCGCCGAGTGAAGATCGCCTCGTCCACTCGCGCCCGAGTGCGCTGGGGTCGCCGTGACGGCCGCCCGGACATGCTCAGTTCTCCCCCTCGGCCTGGGCGTGCATCACCTGAAGCGAGATGTTCCGGAAGCCGGCGCTCCGGGCCGTGTGCAGCATCCGGGAAAGCAGATCATAACGCATGCTTCGATCGCCCTGAATGGCAAGCTGCACCTCGAGCGGCTCACCTGCCCCCACTCCGGTTGCCGAGCGGATCGAATCGGCTCTCGTTCGAAGCGCCGAGTGCAGCGCCGGAATCAGGAGCGGCTGTGATGGATCGCTCGAGCGCGCCGCGGCCGCATCGGCCGTGCTCATCACTGGCGTACCGCCCAGGGTGACCTGGGCGCCGACGCCCAGCGTGAGTTGCTGGTAGGCAACGGCGCCGACGCGGGCTTCCGGCAAGCGCACGCCGGGCACGATCGGCGCCAGCTCTCCCACCGTTGAGGTGGTGAGCGCGAAGAAGACGATCGACACAAACGTGTCTACCAACGGCACGAGATTCAGCTCCGTTATACGGAACTTGGCAAACTGGGCCGCGCGTCGCTCGGCGCGGCGTTCACGCGCTCGGCTCATCTCATCCCCTCCCCGCCAGTCGCGTGTTGCGCGTCCTCGTGCCAAGCGAGAGCCCGGTGTAGCCAGCCATCCTCAGCCGTTCCAGCACACGCACCACACTGTCGTAGTTTACGTCATCGGCGGGGATCACGAGCACGTCGCGGTTCTGCGGGTACTCGGCGCGAATCGTCAGCATGCGCAACTGCAGTGCCGCGAGCGCGGCTTCATCCATCCCGGGTATGCGCTGGCGAAAACCGCCGCCGCCTGAGTGCTCCACCAGCAGGCCGTCGTTCTCGACGCGCACGGCCAGCAGCAGGTTCAGTACCTGCTGCTCCTCGCGGATCCGGCTTGCCTCCTGTGGTGTCGAGATGACTACGGGAGGAAGCGCCAGATCGAAGGCCGTGAGCGCGGCCACCGCAGTGCCCTGATAGGTGAGCAGGCTGAAGAACACGATGGATGTGAGGATATCCACCAGTGGGACGAGGTTGATTCGCCCGTGAGCGGTCATCGACGCGCGTTCGCTGCGCCGCTGACGTGACCGATGAAAGAGCGTCGCCATGCCCTAACGGCTCACGGCAGTCTTTGCACTCCGCGCTCTCACCGCGTCGCCAGCCGCACATCCGGCCGGTCGATCAGCGCGTTGATCAGGCGCACCTGGAACTCGTCCACCTGCTCAATGATGTTCTCTGCCTGGCTCACCAGAAATGCGTGCGCCACTGAGAGTGGAACGGCAATGAGCAGTCCGAACCCTGTGGCATTCAGCGCGATGGCGATGCCGGCAGCCAGGCGGGCGGAACGCTCCGCCGCCGCGGCTGCGGCCACCGCGCTGAACGCCTCGCGCAGACCGATGATCGTGCCGAGCAACCCCACCAGCGTCGCGACGTTGGCGAGCATCGGGAGGTAGTGCAGCCGGCGTGTGAGCCGCGGCAGCACGCTCAGCGCCGCGGCGTCCGAGACGTTCTGGAGATCCGCCTCATCGCGGCTGCGGCTGCGCAGAATGAGTTCGCCCATGTCCGGTAGTACGGCATTGGACTGCGCGCACAGGCGGATCGCCTCGTCGATCTTGCCGGCCCGCACGAGCTGAATGATGCGCTCGATGAACGCTCGCCCGTTGATGCTCGAGCGGACCACGATCACGTAGAGCCGCTCAAAGAATATGGCGAAACCAACGACGCCCACGGCGAGAATGAAATGCATCACCGTGCCGCCACTGCGGTAATACTCCAGCATCGTGTCCATCTAGCGTTTCTCCACGGTTGACGTTCCGATAGCTCTCAGTGATTGGATCGCCGTTCCGGAACCGGTGCGGTACCGGGAGCCGGAGTGGACGGCCTGTTGTCGGGGCGCGGCGACGGTTCACGTCGCCGGCGGTCTTGCTCCGGCTGACCCAGCCGGCGAACCTCCTCGGCCAGGGAGTCGAGCCGTGCACGACGGATCTCGAGCTCCCGGCGTATCTCCGCGATCTCCCGCGCCCGATCCAGCGCGGCGGAATCCGCGGCAGTCACCGGCCCATCCGGGGGATCGCCGGCGACGGCCGCCGTATCGTCGGCGACGACGGAATCGCCATGCACGATCGGCGGCGGTGGTCCCGGGGCAATGATGTTCGGTGCCTCATCCAGCGGCGGCTCCCGCAACACCGCATGGAGCGCACGCGACGGAGACATTCGCGGCGCCTCGCCCGAGATATCATAAGTGCGCGAGACGCGCGCGTCCGGCTGGAAAGTCGGTAACGCGCGTGGTCGAACCGTGACCACCTGCGGCGTGGGCACCTGTCCGCGGATCTCGATCACCTCTCCCTGTCGCGGCGTCGGTACCTGTGCGGCAGCAACCGACGGAAGGAGCACGCCGAACAGAGAAAGGCCGAGCAACGTACGGGCGAGCATCATGGCGTGTCTCCTCCGCCGCGGTTCGAGGGCGCGGCACGCTGCCGGAACTCCTCGGCTGGCGTGGTGAAAACGCTCCCCTCCAGCGCCTCGCGAGCGCGCGTCACCCACACGTTGTCGAACCGGTC
>CAZWSO010000025.1:0-22169 GCA_964636485.1 uncultured Gemmatimonadaceae bacterium | reverse complement strand
GCGCGGCGAGCGTCAGCTCCACCGAGAAACGGCGCGTCATGAGCTCCCCATGCCGCTCCGCCTTGCGACGCTGCCGCGCCAGCGACCGCACCTGGCTTTGCACTTCGGAGATCAGATCGTCGAGCCGCGCCAGGTCCAGCGCCGTCTCCTCCAGGCGCCGTTCCGTCGAGCGCCGACGGTCGCGGTAAAGGCTCACTCCGGCAGCTTCCTCAAAGAGCTCGCGCCGCTCGTCGGGACGATCGGAGAGGAGCGCGTCGATCATGCGTGCTTCAATCACCACCCCGGAATCGGCACCGAGCCCCGTGCCGCGCACCAGATCCTGGATGTCCCGCAGGCGGCAGAGCGTACCGTTCAGCAGATATTCGCTCTCCCCCGACCGCGAGAGCCGCCGCGTGATCACCACCTCGCGGAACGGTACGGGGAGGACACCTTCTTCGTTCGAGAAATGCAGAGACACTTCGGCGATGTTGACGGCGCGGCGCGCTGATGAGCCCTGAAAGATTACTTCCTCCATTTTGGCTCCGCGCAGCGTGCGCGCGCGCTGCTCGCCAAGGACCCATCGCACAGCGTCCGATACGTTGGACTTGCCGCACCCATTCGGTCCGACGATTGCCGTCACGCCATCCTCGAAGAGCAGCGCGGTCTGGTCGGCGAAGGACTTGAATCCCTGGAGCTCGAGTTTCGTCAGTCGCACTAGAAGGCTCTCCCGAGTCGGTAAACGACCTGCGGCGCCTCTCCCCGGCCACGCAGGATGGCGAGCAGCAACGCTGCCTGTTCCGGCGTCTCGAATGCGCCGGTGTAGATGTTCACGGTACCGTCCACCTGGAGCAACCCGTACGCTGGAAGCCCCCGATCGCGATAGTCGCGAACGTAAATGTCCGCCTGCTCGCGGGCGACCCCGCGCCCCACGATCAGTGCGAAGGGCGCGTGGCGCACTTCACCCTGTGCCGCTTCCAGCGATCCCCTCCGGCGCAACAGAGCCAGAAGCGAGTCGGCCCCTACTGGATCCCCGTATGCGCCCGCGAGCACGCGATACCACCTCGCATTCGCCGGTCCGGTAATCACCGGGGAGAACGTCACCGCCGGCAGGGCGCGATCGGCTGCCGTGACAACGTGAGCAAGGGCGCTCGTCATGCCAGTATGCGAGGCGAGCTGAACGCTGTACGCGGTAGCGTTGGCCGAATCGGCCGGGTTGGCCACGGTCACCAGTGGCAGTGTGTCAGCCGGCGCCGCGGCCCCTCCTGCTTCCGCCGCGACATCGTCTCCGGTGTCCGCGATGACTCGTGTCTCGCTAGGGTCCGGCCCGCGCGAACGCGCGGGATTCAGAAGCAGCGCTGTGATCGCTGCCAACATGACCAGAGCGGCGGCGGCGGCCAGTAGTGGGACGCGGTGCCGGGCAAGGTTCCACCTGGAGTCCTCAGGAGCCGTGGCGTGCTCCGCCGATGTATCGAGTGGCGCGCCTGCGTCCATCCCGTCGTCGTGACTGGGCGCCAGTAGCTTTTCGCGACCAGTCACGCGGGTGATCAGGGTGTGAGGCGGCGCGATCTGGACTCCGGCAACCGCCACATGGCCGTCGAAGCCTGAGAGCAGCGACGTCATCCCGGGCGCCTCGGCCGGCACCACCGCAAGCAACAGGGCATCCACTTCGCGGAAGCCGCCGGCCAGACGTTGCCAGCGCACGCTGGGCAGGATAGCGGCGTGGTCTATCGGAGTGGCGCCGCTCGGCAGAATGAACAGGTTCTTCGCCGCATCCACGGGCTGCGCAATCTGGCTGAGCGAAACGCCATATGTGAAGCTGTCGACGATTCCGTGCTCTGGGGGAGCGGGGAGGAGCCGTTCCAGCTCGGGCAGCTCGCCTACCAGGTCCGCGACGGCAACGCGTCGCCGCCGTGCCTGAACGCGCGCGATCCCCAGCGCCGCCTCGGCCGCCTGATGGGGATCATCGCCCACGACAATGACGGCATGAAGGCCATCCAATGCCTCGGCTACCTCGCTTCCAGCTGCTTCCCAGAACCCCGGTTCCGTCATGGCATCCCCTCATAGACCCAGTACGAGCGGTCCGACTCCTCGCCAATCCGCTCCGCTTCCTCACGTGTCGGGTACGGACCGGCCAGCACGCGATAGATCGCGATTCCGTCCCGCCGGGTAAGTAGTACGCGCGGCGGTGCGCCCCGTATCCGAAGCTCACCGGCAAGCCGCCGCGCGGCTTCCTCCGAGCGGAGGGCCGCGAACTGCACGACGAATCCTTGCCCAAGAGGTGCCGTCGTCTGGCGAGGCGGCTGCGGCCTCGGGGCGGGCTGGGTCTCGCCGACGCCCTGGTCCGCGGTGGCCGGATCCGCCGTATCGGGTTCGGGCTCCGATTCGGCTGGAACTACATCCGGGAAGGTGGCGGGTTCATCGAGTCCAGATGGACGCGGTCGGAAGCCGTTCCAGGCAAAGAAGTGCCAGACGTTGCCGGCGCCGCCCGCCACGCGCTGTCGCACGGAAAGCGTCTGAGGATCGAGGAGGGCGACGTCGCTGCCGCGCAACACGGCCAGCGCTCCATCTGGGGCAACCGCCGGCAGGTCCGCCCGCCAGCCCGACTGCGTGGAGCCAATTACACGGTCGGTGGCTAGCGACACCACCCATATCGAATCGCCCGCTGCAGGGCGTGCGAGAAGCACGCGGCCCGTCGGATCCATGCGTAGTTCGCTTGTCCGGCCCGGCAACTCAATGTGAGTCTCAACGCCACCGCGGTAGCGGTGCACCACGGCAATCTCGCGACCTTCCGACACGGCTATGTACACGCGATCGCCGCTGGGCGTCGTTACCGCTCCGGGCGCCTCGCCGCGCAGGCGAAGCGACTGGGCTGGCTCCAGATCGCGCGGACTCAGTCCCACGAGCCCAGTGTCCACCACGAAGTACAGGCGGTCTCCGACGCCGCTCACCGCCATCGTCATGGCCCGGGGGAGCACTGCCCTCGCCAACACGGTCGTGTCCGGCGGCCGGACGCGGAAGACGCGAGTCTCCTGCTCACGCTCAGAGATTACCAGCAGCGACCCGTCAACTTGCGGAGCTACGCGGGAGGCTGGGACCGGGGGCGTGAAGGTCCACGGCGCGGCGCCATCACCAGCCAGTGGCGTGAGCCGCACCACCTTCCCGTCCTCGGCCAGACCAAACACCGACCACCCGTCCGCGCTGGCAAGCCGTGTGAGGCGCGGAGTCGGCTGGCGTGTCACGCGTCCGAGGCGAAAATCGATCCGGACCGGCGCGCCGCGGCCATCCACGATCACGACCGAGCCCGCATTGTCATCGAAGGCAAGCACCTCCTCCGCCCCCGGGACGCGCTCGGCGGACGTCCACACCACCGAGTCGAGCCCGGGGTAGGCGAGTACCCGTGCCGATCCTCCATTGCGGGGGATCTGCAGAACGAGCTGGTCGAGGCCCGAGTTGGTAACGGTGGGAGCGTCGTGGGCGGGGGTGGTGGCACGGTCGGAACGACCGCACGCCACCAGCACGAGCGCCAACGCCAGGAGCGTCGTTCGCACCCAACAAAGCTAGGCCGCGTTGCCGACTCCCACAAGCGCTGGGGGCGCGTCAACTGTTGCCGACGCACACCACGAATGCGACTGTGCGAGTGATCGCGGGTGGATCAGAACAGCAGGCTCAGTCCGCCTGCCAGCTCCCAATTATGGGTTGTCTGCTGCCCGAAGATGACGACGTCCCGCAGATCGGCGCGGAGCGCGAGGCCGCGGGCAATGCGCAAGCGCGTACCGACTCCGGGAACCAGCGTTGCGAACGTTTGGCTCACTGTCGGCTCGCCGTCGAAGCCCAGGATCGCGGCACCTAGTGGACTGTCCATGCGAATGGCGCCTGCGCCAATCGAGACCAGCGGGTCGAGAATTCCACCGATCGGCGTGTTGAACAGGCGGTGATCCACCTGCCCCCCAAAGTGCCACGTGCGAAGATTGTCGCGTGTGGGGGTGTAGATCAGAAACGCGCCGAGCGCGCTCCGCTCGAGAAAGCCGGCATCCAGCCCCGTGAGGGTCCGGGCGCTGAACATCACGCGCATCCCTCCTCCGGCGACAGCCCGGCGCGAGTCATCCAGCAGCGCCTCGATCTGATACGACGACAGGAAACCATCGATCGTCAACCAGCCCTGTACGCGACGATCGAGGTTTTGCGCCTCGGCGTCACGAGGTACGGCGATCGCGAGCAGCGCGACGGCCAACAGCCCAGCTACCAGCATCCGCATGATGTCACCCTCCCACGGCCTCACGTGACGGGGCGGTCCCGACTCGCAAGTACAACAGGCACTCTCCGTGCCTACCGCCCCGGCACTGCGATGGAGGTCCGCTGCAACGGAACGCACCAGTTTCGCGTGGGAGTGGTGGCTAACGTGGGGCGCGAGTGCGACGGAGTGCAGCGTTGCCCCCGCACCTACCTGCAAGGGGAGCGGAGGTGCCCCTCCGCTTCCCTCGCTCATGCAACAGCGAACGGCAGGACCAGTCTAGAAGTTCGGTCCGAAAGAGAATCGCCAGAAGCCTCGTCGCTCAACTGCGGCGTGAGGGATGGCGTAATCCCAGCGCAGCACCGCGAAGCCGTACAGGTTCACCCTCACGCCAAAGCCGTGACTCGTCAGGAGGGCGCGCTCGTTGATGGGGTTCGAGACGGGCTTCCGCGTAAAGCTCACATCCTGTCCGCTGAACCAGGCCACGCCCGCATCGTAGAAGACCAGCCCTTCAATGGGGGGCAGGGAGATGATACCACCGAGGTCGGCACGCCTCAGGAGCGGGAACCGCAGCTCGACATTCGCCACCGCAACACGGCTGCCGAGCACCTGCGAGCAGCGCGCCAGGTCGGTGCCCGTGGATATCTGACAGTTGGGCGAGAACAACGAGCGGCCCTCGTAGCCGCGAATGATACTGGAGTATCCGATGTACTTGCGCAGCGAGTCGGCATCGCGTCCCATGGAGATGCTCGCCATAGCGCGGCTCGCGATCGTCAGCGTGTTGAAGATGATCGGATCGTAGCGTCGGTAGTCCGCCATGTACTCCATCCACTGATATCTGCCGAACGTGGGCTCGACCTGGAACCGGAAGCGGCGGCCCATGATTGGACCGTTGATGCCCCAGAGCGTGTTGTCGGACACATAGGCGCCGTAGGGCTGCATGTAGCTGATGCTCGGGCTCCGGTCCACGTTGTCGATGAAATATCCGGTACTCGCGCCGGTGTTCGGATTGATCAGTCGCTTGATCACTTGCTCAGTGCGGGCAACGCTCGTGAGCCGGCCCCCGAACTCGACGCGGGAGAAGCGGTTGAAGGGGTACATTGCGACGCCGAAAGCCTCGCGCTGCACGTAGCGCGAGATGACGATGTTCTCGGATATCAGTCCGTCCGGCTCGTCGAGGAAGCCTGCCTGGGCGAAGTAGAAAGGCTCCTGGAAGAACCCTACCATGTACTGCAGCCGGCGGGCGAGGTGCGTGTAACCGGCGAAGACGCGCGCCTCGCTGATCCTCCCGTTGACCTCCGCTGAGAAGGCCATGCGGTTGTTGCCGAGCAGATCGCTGAAGATGATCGTGGTACCGCCGTAGACACCGCGCCCGAAGTTGTCGCGGGTATAACCTATCGATGGCTGTGCCACGTAGTCCGGGGAGAAGCGCACCCGATACTTGTACTCCCGGAAATCCCTGCCGTCCGGCAGTGCCAGTTCGGCGCTGTCGAGTAGCGCGGCCACGGTAACCGGGCCGCCATCACCCGCGGCCTCGCCCGACGGCAAAAGGCTCGACAGCCGCAACCCCGCGTGGCTGCGATAGTACGAGAAGGAACGCCGCTCCCCGTTGGCAACTGCTTCAGTGGGTACGGTGGTGGGTGCGGCGGGGTCGATGCCCGGCTCCGTGCTGGCCACCAGTGGTGGCCCCGGAAGCGGAACTGGCTGCCGTCGAAGCAGACGCGGATTGTCGATGGCCCAGACCGTGAACTCACCGTTTTCATAATAGGTGAAGGCGAGCTTGTCCGCCTCCCGCGCCCACGAGATCGTCGGACTGTATTTCATGAACGCCGTGATGCCACCGGCGAGGTTCGTCAGCTGGTAGTGATTCTGCTCGTCCAGGTCGTAGAGGAAGAGGTTCTGGATGCCCATTCGGTCCGACACGTAGGCCAGCGAGCGGCCATCCGGCGACCACACGGGGTTGATGTTATGCCCCAGCTGACCGGGTACGACCTCGATGCGGTCCGTCTCGATGTGATACAGCGTGATCTTCCAGTCGCTGAAGCGGAGCACGTCCATGTCCGTTTCCGGACCACGATCGCTGGCGAACGCGATGATCTCTCCGTCCGGCGACCAGGCCGGCTGTACCGCGGAATGCTTGTCTCTCGTCAACCGCTGCAGGTTCTTGCCGTCCGCATCGATGATGAAGAGATCGGTGTAGCCGCCATCCTGTCCGGAGAACGCCAGGCGATTGCCATCTGGCGACCACGTGGGGCTCGTGATTCCCTTGAGCCCGGGATCGATGCGTGCGATGGTGCGGCCGCGCTGCACGTCGAGCAGGTACAGGACATCCCGTCCCTGCCGCATGGCGGTGAACGCAAGGCGCCGTCCGTCCGGGGAGAAACTGCTCTGCGAATAGAGCAGCCGCAGCTCCTCGAAGTTCGGGTCGAAAGTGCTCTTGACCAGACGGCGGATACGCTTTCCGGTCCGGGCGTCGGCCAGCCAGAGATCGATGAAGACCTCCCCACGCGCGAAACTCCCGTTGGACAGGAATGCGATGTATCTGCCGTCGGACGACAGCGCCGGCCCGAGGAAGATCTCGCCACCGCTGCGGCGATTGCTCAGAAGCGGCGTCGCGATCCGACGCGGACGTTCCAGGTTGGCGATACCGGGCAGGTGCCGGTTCTGGATCTCTTCGCGCCATTCGTCGGCCAGCTCCTCCAGCGGACGTCCGGTTTCCCGCCTGAATGCCCGCTCCACCCCGACGCTCGGAAGCGCGCTTAGCACGCCGCCAATCGCCTGATCGCCGTACTTGGCGCCGATGAACGCAATGAACGAGTGGCCGAACCGATACGGGTTCCAGCGATCGGGTCGCAGCGTCATCTGTTCAATCGTGGGGAGATTGCCGTTGATAGCGGCATCCCGCATCACGGTGTTCAGGTGCGCGTCGTCGGGGCCGACCGAAAGGTATTGCGCGGATCCTTCGATGAGCCAAAGCGGCGGCGATACCTGCGCCAGTGTCTGCAGGCCGGCACCCGCTTTCCCCCGGGCGAACAGATCGTACTGGAAGGAGTGAACCAGCTCGTGCATGAGCACCTGCTCGAAGCTGGCGTAGTCACCCGTGAAGGGGAGGAGTACGCGATGGCGCAGCGCTTCGGTGACGCCGGCAGTGCCTTCGCCAAGATCACCGGTCACGTTGTTCTGGCCGAAGTCGCCTCGGGTCGCAAAAAGAATGATCGGCTTCTTCTCACGGAACTCGTGGCCAATCAACCGCGACAGCCGGCCGTACGCACGCTCGGCCATGCGCGCCGCGTCCTGCGCTGGTTCGGCGATCTCCGGGTAGTAGTGCACGAGGAAGTGCTCGGTCTCGATCACGTGCCAGCGGAACCGGTCATACTGCACGTGATTCTTGCCGAAGTACTGCGCCTCTGCGGCCGGCACGGCCACGACGAAGGCGCCCAGCGCCAGTCCGGCGCACAGTACGAGTCTATTCACACGCCCGCTCCTGCCTGATCGATTGCCACCTCGGTCGCGTCGCTCCACAGTCGCTCGAGTTGATAGTACTCGCGCAGTACCGGGTGGAAGACGTGCACCACGAAATCAACGTAGTCGAGCAATACCCAGCGTCCCTGCTGCAGCCCCTCCACGTGATGCGGACGCACCCTCAGCCGCTTCTTCAGTTCCTCCACCACGTGCTCGGCGATCGCTCTCACGTGCGTGTCGGAAGAGCCGCTCGCGATCACGAAGTAGTCGGTGGCATCGGATACCTCGGCGAGATCCAGAACCACCACGTTGTTCGCCTTGAGGTCGAGACAAAGCGCGGCAGCGCGCCGCGCCTGCACTGCTGAGGGAGAGGAGAGGGGCTTGCCTTGGGCCATTCCGTTCTTTTTGCCGGGATGAGCATTGTCAGCAACCGGTGCAAATCGAACCGGTTCGGGCGAGGCTGGGTGCGGCCTCTGCTGTGCCAACCGCGGCGGTTCGACACCAGAGACAATCCACATTCGCAATATGAGTGAGGGACCGCGCAAGCGCACCCCGTCACACGAACCCCCACAGTTGCACGCTCGTCACCAGCCGCCGGCCCGAAGCAGCGTAGTGGTAGAGACAGGGGATTGCTGGAGTGTCCGGAAAGGCCCGACCCTCCTGCAAACCAGAACTTACTGCTTCACGACCCAGACGCGAACCTCCGGCTTGACCTCGGCGTGCAGCCGCACCGGCACCTTGTAAACGCCCAGGGCCTTGATCGGCTCGTGCAGGTCCACCTGCCGCTTCTCTATCATCTCGAATCCCTGCGCGTGGAGCTGCTGGGCGATGTCGGCGGCGGTTACCGAACCGAAGAGCTTGTCTTCCTCGCCTACGCGCGCCGAGAACGTGAGCGAGACCTCTTCGAGACGTGCGGCAAGCTTCTGCGCCTCCATCACCCGCTCCCGCTCGGCGGCCTCCAGCCGGTCCTTCTCCTGCGAGATGCGCTTCCGGTTGCCCGTGGTCGCCTCGTAGGCCAGTCCCCGCGGCAGAAGGTAGTTTCGCGCGAAACCGTTCGACACCTGCACGATGTCGCCGGGCCGCCCCACGTTATCGACAGCCTGCCGAAGAATGACTTCCATAAAGTCGTGCTCCTCCAGATTCGTGTACGGGATAATCTAGCTATGGCGCCGCGGCAGCGCCCCCTGACGGCGGAATCGCGCCACGATGCCGGCTTCTCCAATCGAACCAGGTGTCGCCTACGCCGACGCCGAACGCGACCACCGGCGCGATCGGCCCCGCGAGGACTGCCGCCCCCAGGATCCCGGCCTTCAGCAAGCGCCCGCGCTCGTTGAGAAACCACGCGACCACACCCACGCCCCGGAGCGCGTAAAGCGCCCCGAAGAAGGCGAGCAAGTTGAGGCCCAGCCCCTGAAGTGGCGAAAAGGCCGGCAGCAGCGCGAGGCCGGCCCCTGCGACCAGCCCCCAAACAAACTGGTCACCGAAGGCAAAATTCCTCAGCGGCCCCAGCGGCGGTCCGATCCTGATCCGGCTCAATCGGTGGTACAACGCCCAGGCCAAGGCACAAACGGCGAGGCCTTGCAGAGCCAGCAGGGCAGGGTAGAGCGCGAGGGCCGCGTCCGCCGTAGCGCTCACCACCCGCATCCACCTCTCCGCCAATCCGACCAACTGCGGAAAGCCCTGGGTCAATTGCTGGAGTGCCGCGGCGGACTGTGCGTTCCGAAGGGCGAACTGTGCGGCAAACACCGACTCCGCCCGCTGCGGCGGGAGCTGACCGATGCCGGAAAGAATCAGGGCCAGCAACGCGGCCAAACCCACGGCCGCCAATCCACGCGCAAGGAACGGGCGGGATCCGGCAGTCACGCAGGCGATGCCAAAGGCTCCAGCCACGATCAATCCCCAGGCGCGCGACAGGTCGCGATACGCGGTCGCCTCGGCCGCCGGCACGTACCAGAAGGTCAGGATCGTGACTGCCACCCAGACGAGCGCGATCCAGAGCCGCCCGCCCGCCCACCACCCCACGACGAAGCAAGCGGCGAGTGCCGGAATGAGCAGTAGCGTCATCTGCTCGATCGGGAGGAGCGCCCGCAACGGGGGCAGCAGCGGCCCGAAAAACAGCGCCGCGAGGGCGAGCAGGACTTTCGAGAATCCCTGCTCCCGCGGCGCTGACGCCGGGCCTTCGTTCATGCCTACTGCTGGTGTCCCCTGATGTAGGGGATCAGCGCCAGGTACCGCGCACGCTTCAGGGCCGTGGATAACTGGCGCTGATGACGTGCACATACACCGCTCAGGCGGCTCGGCAGGATCTTGCCAGTGTCCGTCATGAAGCGGCCGAGGGTTCGGTCGTCCTTGTAATCAATGAAGCGGACCCGTGTCTCGCAGAACGGGCATGTCTTCTGGGGGCGGCGCATCACTCTTCGTCCTCATCATCATCGCCGTCACGCGCCCGGCTGGCGGCGAGCTGCTCCTCGGTCATCGGCGGCGCGCCGAGCTCGTGCTCGTGAAGGGTGATCAGGTAGCGTACTACGCCTTCATCAAGCTTGAGCGCGCGCTCGTACTCCGGAAGCACAAACGGGTCGGCTTCGAAGCGCGCAATGACGTAGTAGCCGTTCTCGCGCTGACCGATCGGGTACGCGAGCTGCCGCCGTCCCCAGTGATCCACGGTGATCTCACCGGTCGAGCCGAGCAGCTCGTGGAAACGGGCGATCTTTTCCTGAATGGCGGCATCCTCGAGCGTGGAATCGAGGATGTAGACCGCCTCGTACGTGCGGGCCACGTTAACTATCCTCCCTGTGGTCTGTCCGCCCCCCGCTCGTAGGCGGGAGGAGGGATGGCATTGCGATAGAACCTTTAAACTTAGCTTCGGCAGGGAGGGGAAGCTAGTGAGACACGTCCGATCAGCGAAACTCGCGCAGGAACCCGATCAGGAGCCCGGCTACCAGGATGGTGATGGTGAGGAGAATTATGAGTGCCGGAATTGACGCGAGCACCCATTTCACCATGAAGGCCATCAGGTTCCAGAACGGTACATCCACTTCGCGCACGACTACGCCGACAGGTACGGCATCCATGCCGAGCTGCGCATCGGCATCGCGCAAGTGCAGCTCCGCGAGTACGAGCGCCTGCTGCTGCGGTGACAGATCGTTGCCCCGCTGGAGGGTGTGCAGCTCGTCATCGGTCATTTTCGTTAGCCGCTCTCGAAAGTCGGCAGGAATGGCCATGCGCCCGCTCCTTCGGTGAACGCCGCAGGACGCGGCGAATAAGGCTCAGTCGCGCCCCGTTGCGAAGTTCGTGTGGCGTACGTACTGGGAGAGGACGGACCCGGGCGCGGGCGCGCAACGGCAGCTACGTGTCCACGAAGTACGCGTCCAGACAGATCGTGACGAGCCGCTCCACCACAGCGTTGGTCTCGGGGCCGGGACGGGCGTTAGGTACGATCCCCAGCTCTACCCACTGGCGCTTCACGTGGATGATTACCTGCTCCACCGGCAGGCCCGTCGCGCGGGCCTCTTCCACAAGTTCGCGGAGGGCGCGGTGGACCTCGCCGTCCTGGGGCGGCGTACGCGCACCGTTCCGCACGAGTGCGTCGCGCAGGGCGGCGAGGGTGCTCTCCTGCACCCCTTTCAGTGGACGATACTCTGGATTCTCGGGCACCGGCGTCGGTCAGCTGAGAACGGAAGCTGCAGATAAGGGTTCCAGGCCGAATAAACATAAGGTACAGCTTCCGCCTTGCGCCAGATGCCTGGCTGCCGGCTCAGAATTGAGCCTAAACGTTGAATCGAAACAATACAACGTCTCCCTCGCGCATCACGTAGTCCTTTCCTTCTGACCGAACGGCACCGCGCTCTCGCGCGCCCTTCCACCCGCCGAGCCGCACGAACTCCTCATGCGACACGGTCTCGGCACGAATGAAACCGCGCTCGAAATCGGTGTGGATAACCCCAGCCGCCACTGGCGCAGTGTCCCCCGCGTGGATCGTCCAGGCCCGCACCTCCTGCTCGGCCGCGGTGAAGTAGGTCTGCAACCCGAGCAGGTGATAACCGGCCCGAATTAGCCGATCGAGCCCTGCTGACTCGAGGCCGAGCGATTCCATGAAAGCGCCTCGCTCCTCAGGCGGCAACTCAACCAACTCCGCCTCGATCCGTGCGGAGAATGGAACGATTTCGGCCCGCTCGCCTGCCGCGGCGACCGCTTCCCTCAGGGCGCGAAGGTGCGGCCCCTCCTCACCCGTCAACTCGAACTCGCGGACGTTCGCGGCGTATAGCACGGGCTTGTTCGTCAGGAGGCTAAGGGGCGCCAACAGAGCCCGATGCTCGGCCGTGAGATCGGCCGCCCATAAACCTTTCCCGGCGTTCAGTGCCGCGAGCGCGCGCTCCAGTGCTGGGAGTTCTGCCCGCGCAGACCTGTCGCCAGAGCGCGCGGTGCGCTGCACCCGGTCGAGCCGTTTCTCCACCGTTGCGAGATCAGCCAGCGCGAGCTCGAGCTCGATGACGTCGCGGTCGCGCACCGGATCAACCGAGCCCATCACGTGCAGTACGTCGGGCTCGTCGAAGCAGCGGACCACGTGCACGATAGCGTCGGTCTCTCGGATGTTGGCGAGGAACTGGTTGCCCAGGCCCTCGCCCGACGCGGCTCCCTGCACCAGCCCGGCGATGTCCACGAACTGCACCACCGCCGGTACAGTGCGCCTCGGCTGGACTATCTCTGCCAGTGCTGGCAGCCTCGGGTCGGGGACCTCCACGGTGCCGACATTGGGCTCGACGGTACAGAATGGGTAGTTGGCTACGTCCGCCCCAGCCGCAGTTAGCGCATTGAAGAGCGTAGACTTGCCGACGTTTGGTAGGCCGACGATGCCGAGCTTGAGCATTGGAAAAGGAACGGGGTTCGGAGTTCGCGGTTCGGAAATCGGGAACGACACGCGAAGGCCGAGATCCCCCGACTCCGAACCCCGTTCCTTTTAGCCACTCGACGCAGCGTGTTCGCTCCGCGGGCGCGGCTCGGGATACGTTCCCGGAGGCCGTAACCCGCCAGCGGCGAACCCAGAACCCCGGGTTCAGCTAATGAACCACGGAGCCAGAACGAGGCTGACAACGCTCATGAGCTTGATGAGAATATTCAGCGACGGGCCGGATGTGTCCTTGAACGGATCGCCGACGGTATCTCCGACCACGGCCGCCTTGTGTGGTTCGGAGCCCTTGCCGCCGTGCGCACCGCCTTCGATGTATTTCTTGGCGTTGTCCCAGGCTCCGCCGGCGTTGGCCATAAAGAGCGCGAGCAGTACACCCGTGACCGTTGCCCCGGCGAGGAGCCCGCCCAGCGCTTCCACCCCGAAGAAGCGCCCAACGACTACCGGGAGCGCCACGGCGCTCGCACCCGGAATGATCATCTCCTTGAGCGCGGCCTTGGTGGAGATGTCGACGCAGCGCGCCGAGTCCGGCTTTGCCGTACCCTCCATCAGCCCCGGGATTTCGCGGAACTGGCGGCGGACCTCCTCCACCATTCCCTGCGCGGCACGTCCCACCGCCGTCATCGTGTATGCGCCGATGAAGAATGGCATGGCGCCGCCTATGAAGAGGCCTATGACCACCATCGGGTTGACGAGATTGAGCCCGATCTCATCGAGGCCCACAGCTGATGCGTAGGCGCTGAACAGCGCCAGTGCGGTGAGCGCGGCGGAGCCAATCGCGAACCCCTTTCCGATGGCCGCCGTAGTGTTGCCGAGCGCATCCAGCCCGTCGGTAATCTTCCGCACATCTGGGCCGAGGTGTGACATCTCAGTGATCCCGCCGGCGTTGTCGGCGATAGGACCGTATGCGTCCACGGTCATCGTGACGCCCACCGTCGCCAGCATGCCCACGGCGGCGATGGCGATGCCATAGAGGCCGGAAAGGGTGAAGGCGACGAAGATGGTGCCGGCGATGATGCCGACTGGAATCACGGCGCTTTGCATGCCCACTGCCAGACCCGCGATGATGTTCGTGGCCGGCCCCGTGAGCGATGCTTCGGCGATGCGCCGCACCGGGCCGGCAGCGGTGTAGTACTCCGTTACCAGACCGATGGCCATGCCGGCGATGGTACCGGCAACCACCGCCCAGAACGGTCCGCTCACCGGATACATTGTGCCGTCGGCGCGAAGTTGCTCGATTGGCAGCGCCTGCGTGAGGAAGTACGCCGCCACGAGGAAGAGACCGGCAGCGATGAAGGTGGTCATGCGCAGCGCGTTCGCCGGGTTCCCTTTCTCAAGGATGCGCATCGAGGCGATCCCGACGAGCGAGGCGAGCAGCCCCGCCATCGTGAAGGCGATGGGGAGCGAAACGGCGTTGAAGTTGTTCGTGATCGCCGGCGTGGTGGCCGAGATCGCGATGGCCGCGATCATCGCGCCCACGTAGCTCTCGAAGATGTCGGCGCCCATGCCGGCCACGTCGCCTACGTTGTCGCCGACGTTGTCGGCGATGGTCGCAGGATTGCGCGGATCATCCTCGGGGATGCCCGCTTCCACCTTGCCCACCAGGTCTGCGCCGACATCGGCCGCCTTGGTGTAGATGCCGCCCCCGACACGGGCGAACAGCGCAATCGAGCTGGCTCCCATTGCGAACCCCGAGATCACCTCCGAGAAGCCCCGCCACTGGATTTCCGTGGCGATACCCGGCACCAGCCAGCGGAACACGATTCCCACGCCCAGGAGGCCCAGGCTGGCGACCGCCAGTCCCATGACGGCGCCGCCGTTGAACGCGGTGCGGAGCGCCCGTCCCTGACCATGGGCGCGCGCCGCCTCGCTGGTGCGCACGTTGGCGCGTGTGGCGGCCTCCATCCCAGCCAGTCCCGCGAGGATCGAACAGACGCCGCCGGCGATATAAGCGATCGCAGTCTGACCACCGACCGCCTGCCAGAGCAGAATCGCCACGATGATGAGAAAGGGCACGAGCACCATGTACTCGCGCCGCAGGAAAGCCATCGCCCCGGTATGGATCTGCTCGGCGAGGTCCTGCATCACCGCGGAGCCATCCGACTGCCGCCGGACAGCGACGTAGGTGAAACCGGCCACGACCAACCCAAGGAGGGCGATCCAGGGCGAGTTGAATGCGATTCTGTCGATCATCAGGTGGCAAGCTCCCGGTTGTGCGCGTTCATCGCTCGTTCGATTCCCTCACGAATCCAAACTTCTGCCGCGTCGGCGAGACGCGGCATCAGGTCCATCACCCTCTCCCTTTCGGCCTTGCCGAACGGCGAGAGTACAAAGTCGGCCAGTTCCCCCACCTCCCGCTCGGGTTCGACCGGCCGTATACCGATGCGCAGGCGCGCATAGTCACGCCCGCCTATGGTTTCTTCTATGCTCTTCAGTCCGTTGTGTCCCCCGGCGCTGCCCGTCGCACGCAGGCGGTAGCGTCCAACCGTGAGCGCCACGTCATCGACCACCACCAGCAGGTCATTGGCGGGCGACCACCCTTCCCGTCTCAACAGCGGGCGCAGCACCGCCCCGCTCAGATTCATGTACGTCAACGGCTTCATCAGTCGGACGGGCGTCTCAGCCACGCGTCCGCTCGTTACCAGCGCCTCGCCGTCGCGCCGCCAACCGTCGATGCGCCAAACGTCGGCCAGGTGGTCGACGACCCACCAGCCGACGTTGTGGCGAGTGCGTTCATATGCCGGGCCCGGGTTGCCCAGCCCAAGAATCACCTTCAACGCCGGCGGCGTGGTTACTCCTCTCCTTCCTCTTCCTCGTCCTTCGCCTTACGGATGAGCTCGGGCTCGGCGCCTTCCGGCTCCTCCACCGGCTCGACTGTCTCCTCCACCACTCTTGGCGGCGCGACGACGCAGATCGTGTCTTCGGGGTCGGCAAGCACCTCCACGCCGGCGGGGAGCTGCAGCTCGCTCACGTGAATCGACTCGTTGAGCCCAAGGCCGCTCACATCCACCTCGATACGGCTCGGCATGTCTGACGGATCCACCTCGACGCTCAGTTCGCGCATCACCTGGTCGAGCACGCCACCGTCGTTCCGGACGCCGTGCGGAATGCCCACCACAACGAGTGGGATTTCTACGAAAACCTTTTCGCCGGCCACCAGCTCCTGAAAATCCACGTGGAGAATCTGCGGTCTGACAGGGTGACGCTGGATCTCGCGTATCAGCGTGCGGGCCGTGGACCCATCCACATCCAGTTCGATGACGGTGGTTCCGGGGACGATGTGGGCGAGCAGGCGCTCGAGCTCGCGACCGTCCACGGAGAGCGGCTGTGGTTCCCGGTGGTGTCCGTAGATGACGCCAGGGATGCGATTGTTCTGGCGAAGCTTGCGCGCGATGCCCTTGCCGGTTTCGGTCCGGGCGGCGGCAGTGAGATTTGCGGTTGCCATTGTCAGTTCCGTTTTTTTAGACAAACACACAGAGGTTTTCAGCTGTCGGGCGTCAGGTGCAGGTGAGGTGCCGGGCACGTGCCAGACAACCGACTCCCAACGCCCGAACCGGACCTAGTCAAACAAGCTACTCACCGACTGATCGGAGTGCGTGAACCGAATCGCCTTAGCCAGCAACTCACCCACAGACAGGACCAGCAGCTGCGAAAAGCGCCGTGATTCCGGGATGGCGATCGTGTTGGTGACTGCAACCTCGCTGATCGGCGCTTTGCTCAGCCGCTCGACTGCGGGGCCGGAGAGGAGCGGATGCGTGGCGCAGACGTAAATCTCGCGAGCGCCGAGTTCCTTCAGGACGCGCGCGGCTTCGCTCATCGTACCCGCCGTGTCGATCATGTCGTCCGGGATGAGGCAGTCTCGTCCATCCACTTCTCCCACCACGTTCAGGACCTCTGCCACATTTGGCGCCGGACGGCGCTTGTCGATGATCGCAAAGGTGCCGTTCAAGCGCTTCGCGAACCCGCGCGCCATCTTCGCCGACCCTACATCCGGTGCCACCACTACCAGATCCTGAAGCGGCTTCTTCCGGTAGTGCGAGATGAACACCGGCGAGGCGTAGAGGTGATCCACGGGGATGTCGAAGAACCCCTGGAGCTGATGCTGGTGGAAGTCGATCCCCAGCACCCTGTCCGCGCCCGCCGTGACGATCAGATTCGCCACCAGCTTTGCACCGATCGCCACCCGCGGCTGATCCTTGCGGTCCTGCCGCGAGTAGCCGTAGTAAGGCATCACGCAGGTGATCCGTGCGGCTGAAGCCCGCCGCGCGGCATCGATCAGGAGCAGAAGCTCCATGATGTTGTCCGCTGGCGGGCTCGTCGGCTGCACGATGAACACGTCCAACCCTCGGATGTTCTCATCGATGCGAACGAAGATCTCACCGTCCGCAAACCGCGAAACGGTGGCCTTCGCCAGCTCGACGCCAAGACATCGCGCGATTTCCTCGGCGAGATCCCGGTTCGCCGTGCCGGCGAGCAGCTTGAACCCGCGTCGCGGGACGACCAGCTCATCCATGGCTACAGCCTCTTAACATAGGTCGGAGGCCTAAGCAAGTCAACGAGTTGCAGTGGCTACGCGTGGCCGGTCTGGCCTGGCGCGACCGAATGTAGCAGCGCCGGCCGGGGAATGGTACCGGCCCCCAGGGGGAGGATGTAAAACGGGCCCGGATCGCACCGGGCCCACTACTTCCCTCGCCTTTGCGGTTCTTCGCCTCTGCCGTCAGCTCGCTACAGCGGCACGAATCCCCCGACCGGCAGGATGAGGATGATCCACCAGAAGACGACGTTCTCCGAGGTGTCCAGGAGGTTCTGCAGAACCGCTCGTTCCTGCACTGTCAGCGTCGTACCGTTCGCGCCAACGACCTCGTAGCCGTCCTCAGTCTCCGTGACCAGTGCGAAGAGCGCTCCATTCACGTAAATCTCGCCGCTCGCATAATCGCCTCCCGGGAAGTAGTAACGCACCTCCGCCCGGTCAGAAGATATGATGATCTCGATCTCGGAACCATCGTACCCTTCTGTGATCGTCCCTTCGATGCTGAAGGAACGCGAGGGCACTCGGAAGCTGAAGGCGATGATGCCGGAGAAGCCGTTCGCTCCCTCCTGGATGTCCAGGCGCGTCCCAAAGTTGACCAGAGTGCCGCCATTGGTCACGAAGCCGTCGACCTCAAGCGAAAGCGACGTCTCGGTGGTGGCGACGCCCAGCGTATAGTCCAGATAGGTGGTGCCGCCAGCCACCACTCGAACGCGCACGCCGATGGAGCTTTCCCCGGGCGGCGACAGATCGACGATCTCGATATAGCCGACCTCCGTGCCCGTGAGAGTGCCGCCCTCAACCGCGTAAAGGACGAAGCGGACACCATTCGCCGGCGCCCCAGTGCGGTCCGATGGCACATAGCCGCCTTCGCCAGCGTCGAACACGTAAGTCGTGCCCCGAATCTCGTCGGGGAGGACGGCCATCGCGGCCACATCACTCCGATCGGACAACACGTCCCGGATGGCACCGACATGCCCCCGCTGTCTCGTGAGGAACGGTCCGCTGCGCGAAGCTGCGAGGTGCCGAGCGCCGGCAACGGCGGCCCGCGCCTGCGCACCACCCACGTTGACGTGCCAGCTGGCCGCTACGAACTGCTCCAGGGCGGGTGACGCGAACACAGCCATCATCGCGTCGAGATTTGCCTGGGCGCGATCGGGATCGAACTCGGCGTAGCGGGGGGCCGTGCTGCTCTGGCAGGCCACGAGATTTGCCGCCGCAACGCACAGGAGCAGCGAGCGCCGCATGCTTCGCAGGGACATTTCGGGCACTCTCCGTTAGTGTCTCGACAATGACGTCATCCGAGGGACGAGTGGCGCGCTGCGAACGCCACGGCGCAGAGCTGGGAGGTAAACGCAATGGCCGCCCTCGCTCATAGCGGCAGAGGCGCGCCCGCGCAAAGCGGACACGCCTCCCATTGCCCCCGGTGGATTCGAACCACCATTCTCGGATCCAAAGTCCGATGTCCTGCCATTGGACGAGGGGGCAGCGGCTCTTTCAACCTACATGATGGGCTCCGGAGGGACAACGCTCGCTGGCGTGGCCGTCTTGACAACGCGCCAGCCATCCGGAGCATCGACTTGCGGAGCTTGCGTGCTGCTTCCGATAGCGAACAGCGTGGACCCGGAGCCGGTCATGCCAGCCAGTGTGATGGCGTGGCCAGCGCTCGCGCGCAGCGCTGAGAGAATTGCGCCGAGGTCGGGATGTTTCCGCACCACCACTGGCTCCAGATCGTTCACGCACCGCCCCGAGAGCACCTCCCATCGTACCAGCCCTTCGCGATGAACCACGGCCGGCTCGGACAGGACAGTGCGCTGGGCTTCTCGCCCCTCCGACAGCCAGTCAAACGCATCGCGGGTGGACACGCCGTATGGCGGGACGAGCAACGTGACACCGCGCGGTTCGAGCCCCACCAGCGGGAGCATCCGCTCACCTCGCCCCCAGGCGAGAGCGAGTGGCATCTCGGTGGTCAGATAAGGCACATCCGCTCCGAGCGTGAACGCGAGGGTCAGAAGCTCCGTAGGGGCGAGCGGCGCCGGCGACATCACGTTGAGGGCTCGCAGCACGGCTCCGGCGTCGGCACTCCCGCCGCCCAGTCCTCCCCCCACTGGAACTTGCTTCTCAATCTCGATTGCGAAGCCTCGCGGCCATCGGCAATGCTCGGCGAAAGCCATCGCCGCGCGCCATGCAAGGTTGTCCTCGACGGATCCGACATACGCGCCGACGCAGTCGAGATGACGTCCGGTACCTCCGGTGCGCACCACGACCTCGTCCGCGAGCGTGAGCCGCGAGAACAGCGTCTCGAGTTGATGATACCCGTCGCGCTCGCGCGCCAGCACGCGCAGGCGGAGGTTCAGCTTGGCCTGCGCCCACACCCGCACAGCCGTGGTGCTCACTCCAGCCGCTCCGGCGCTTCCCGGAGATCGCGGAAATGGAATCCCAAACGGAGAAAGTAGAACAGCCCGATCAGTGTGATGGGAATGAACGTTACGATATGGAAGGCGATCGCCCAACTCGTTGCGAGCGTGGCCGGGATACCGTAAAGGCCGAGCCCGACGACGGCGAATGCCTCGAACACGCCGAAGAAGCCCGGTGAGCTCGGCACCGCAACGCCTATCGCAATTATCCCCTGAAGCACCAGTGCAGCGCTGTACGGCGCGTCGATGCCCACGGCCTGAAATGCAACCCAGAACGCGAAGGCATTGAGGAGCCAGTGTGCGATTGTCCAGCCGAGCACCGACGCGAACCGCCCGGGGGTGCGCAATACGCTCAGTCCCGAGAGGAAGGACTCCAGAGTCTTGCGTCCGCGCTCCTCGAACCGCGGGGCGAGCTGGCGGGCGAACAGCTCGAAGATGTTGATTATCCGCGCGGGGAAGAACACTACCGCATACAGCATCGTCACTATGCCCACCATGATGACCGTCCCGAGGCCAACCCAGTTACCGATCGGCCGACCGCCCACCAATCGCTCCGATGGAAGGGCGGGGTCGAGTATCGCGATGGCGAGCAGCAGGAGGACGATCAGCGCATCGAACACTCGATCTACGGCGATCGACGCGAAGGCGGCGGAAAAGGTGACGCGCCGCGTTATTCGGCTGAGGGAGAACGCACGGGCGAGCTCACCTACACGCGCCGGCAGAATGTTGTTCGCCATCATGCCGATCGCCGTAGAGAACCAGAGCGGCCTGAACGGCAGATTTGGTGCGATCGGGTCGAGGATTGGCCGCCATCGCCTTGCGCGCAGGGGAAAGATCAGTGTGCCGAGCACCGCCGCCAGTGCCAGGAGCATCATGTTGGCCGCGCGCAGGTGCTGCCACACCTCGGCCACCTCGACGCGCCGAAGCACCCACCACAGGAGCAGGATGCTGAGAAGAAGGCCGAGCGCGTCGCGCCAGCCGAATCGCACGAGAGCCCTACTCCGCGGCGGCCAGAGCGACGAGGTCCACTAGCTCGTCGAGCACGTCCTGCGTGGGAGTGCCACCGGAAGCGCGGACCTCATCGCGGAGGTCGCGTGCGCGCTGAAGTGCGGCCATGCCGCGGTACAGGAGCGACTCGATCGGCACGATCTCCTCTGAGGAGAGCGGCACCGGCGGTGTGAGGGGCCGATGGTGCAACCCACCCAGCGTCTCGATTCCGCGCTCGAGGAGCGCATAGAGATCCTTGCCTGTGGGTGTAGGTGAACGCGGCCGAAGTGGCGGCTCGTCCCGACTCTGCGGCGCTGGCATTGGCTGCGACGAGGGTGGTGCGGCTGGTGGGGCGGGCGGACGCCCGGCAGGCCGTGATGCTGGCGTGCGCGATTGCGGTCGCGCTCCGGCGGGCGAGGGGGGTGCTGTAGCCTGCTGGTGCGAGGGAGTGGGGCTGCTCGAGGGTGTTGGGAAACTCCCACCGGCCATGCGCTCCAACCGCTCGGCCAGCCCATCAAGGCGCTCGTTGGCCGTCGACAGCGCCTGCGCGATCTCCTCGACCCGCTCCAGCGTTCGCGGCTCCAGCGAGGTAATGCCCTCCTCCTGTGTCGCGAGAGAAGCCGCTATGCGCCCCTCGCCAAAGCTGTGCGCGGAGGAGGCAAGCTGGCGAATCGCCGCGCGAAGCTCACGACGGACTCTTCCCAGCCCAATCGGGTCTGCCGCGCTGCGCGCTTCCGCGAGCAGACGCCGCAGGTGCTCGGCCTGGCTGAGGAGCTCCAGGCGAAGTCGGGCGCGCGGCGTGCTCGGTGGATTATTCGCGGCGCGCACCACCCCTGCTTCTCCAGGAAAGAAAAGCTCTGAGATCGGCACTTCCGTTGTGGCCGTCGGCTCGTCCGCAAGCGCCGAGGCGGCGGCAGCGAAGCGCTGGACCTCGGGAGTGTTGGAGGATGGCGCGCGGCCGGTGGCAAGCTCAGTTGCCGCGAGCCGAAGCACCCCCGCCGCGGCGCCGAGGAGCGCGAGTTGCCGCGGCTTGATGGATCCTTCTCCCGCATCGAGAGCGTCGACCGAACGCTCCACCGCATCACATACCTCGGGGAGGGGAGCCGCGTCGCGGAGTGCGGCCAGACCACGCACGGCGCGCACCTGATCGAGCGCCGAGCTCACCCTGTCATGATCGTCCGGTGACGCGGTCAGCCGGTCGAGCGCGTCTGCGAGCCGCTGGGCAGCGCCGGACAGGAACGCGGTGCCGCCGTCAGTCGCACCGGCCGCGGACGGTGTCGATCGGGGTGGCGCCAGCCGATCGAGCTCCTCGCTCCGCGCCGCAGCCCGCGCTTCCTCCGAGTCACCCCAGGCGCGTACTCCGCGCACGAGCAGCCGCAGATCGTCAATCGCAGCGACGAGCGCACCACGAACTCGCGCATCCCAGCGGAGCGTGCCTTCGCGCATTCCCCAGCCCATGCGCTCCACTCCTGCCGCAAGACGGGCGATGGCCATCTGCCGGTACATCGTTGCACTTCCGCGAAGAGCGCGCGCTTGCCGGGCGAGCGCCTGGGCGTCCGGGCCCGCCGAGCCGGCCGGCGCCAGGAGCAGGTCCAGTCGATCGATGTACTCGTTCGCCTCGATGATGAAGAAATCCACCACCGGATCCGGCCGGGTCAT
>CAZWSO010000024.1:0-22403 GCA_964636485.1 uncultured Gemmatimonadaceae bacterium | reverse complement strand
ATCAGACCGCCACCGCCGTGCTCACCACGGACCTCGACGCGGGGATCAGCGCCTCAAACTCTTCGCGGAACTTCCTGATCCCCGAGACGATTGGCGCCGCGCACGAGTCGCTGAGCACGCAGATCGTCTTGCCCGTCATTCCATCTGACAGGTCGAGCAGCGTGTCGAGGTCGCGTGGCACTCCGCCACCGGCGACGATGCGCTCGAGTATACGTGTGACCCAGCCGGTACCCTCGCGGCACTGCGTGCACTGCGCGCAGCTTTCGTGCGCGTAAAAGCGCGCCAGACGCGCGATCATCTTAACCATGTTCTGCGAGTCGTCAAAAACGATCACGCCCCCCGAGCCCAACATCGAGCCCTGGGCGATGAACCCCTCGTAATCCATCAGCGTCGCTTCGGCCTCTTCCATGGTTTGGATCGGCACCGACGAGCCGCCTGGAATGACTGCCTTGAACCGTCGTCCCGGAGGCGGGCCACCACACAGGTCGTAGAGAAAGTCCTTGAACGGAAAGCCGAGCACGACCTCATAGTTGCCCGGATGCGCGACGTTGCCGCACACGGAGAAGAGCTTGGTCCCCGTACTCCTCGGGTTGGAGAGCGCCATCTCCCTGTACCACTCGGCTCCGCGATTCACGATATGCGGCACCACCGCGAGGGTCTCCACGTTGTTGACTGTCGTCGGCATCCCAAAGACGCCGGCGACCGCCGGAAAGGGTGGCTTGATCCGCGGGTTCCCACGACGCCCCTCGAGCGAGTTCATCAGCGCCGTCTCTTCGCCGCAGATGTACGCGCCGGCACCCTTGTGAATGTGGATGTCGATCCGCTTCCCCGTGCCCATCGCGCTGTGTCCGAGGATGCCAGCAGCGTAAGCTTCGCGCACCGCTTCAGCCACCTCCCGCAAAGGCTCCGTGAACTCACCGCGGATGTAGATGTAGCACGTTTCGGCACCGATGGCGTACGCTCCAATGGCGCATCCCTCAACCAGAGCGTGCGGAGTCCAGCGCATGATCTCGCGATCCTTGAACGTGCCGGGCTCCGACTCGTCGGCGTTGCAAACGAGATAGTGAGGTTTACCGTCTCCCGGCTTCATGAACGACCACTTCACACCCGTCGGAAATCCGGCCCCGCCGCGACCACGGAGCCCCGACTCCTTTACCATCGTGACGAGGTCGGGCTGCGGAGTCCCGAGGGCCGTTTCGAGCGCGCGATACCCGCCTCGCTGTTTCCAGCCCTCGAGCGAGCGCGCGGCCGGATCACCAAAGTACTGCGACAGAACAGTCGTCTCCCGATCGTGCGGTCTGTGCGGGTAGCCCATTAGCGAAGCTGTTCGAGCAACTCCGGCACCTTCTCCGGAGTCACTGACTCGAGAAACTCCTCGTTGATCATCACCGGTGTTGCGAAACCGCAGGCACCTAGACATTCCACCTCAATCACCGTGAACCTTCCGTCGGCGGACGTGGCGCCCAGCTCGCCACAGCCAGTGTGGCGCAGAAGGCTCTCCACCACGTCCTCCGCGCCGCATGCCATGCAAGGTGACGTCGTACATACCTGAATGAAGTACTTGCCGACCGGGTGCTGGTGGTACATGGTGTAGAACGTCACCACGCCTTTCACGTACGCGGCCGTCAGCTCCAGCACGTCGGCCACCTCGGCCATGGCGGCATCGGACACCCAGCCCCGGTCACGCTGCACGATCCAGAGCGCCGGCAGCAGCGCCGCCATCCTGGTCGGATAACGCCCCAGAACCTCATCCAGTTCACGCCGAGCCTCACCGATGAACACCGGCCGATATTCTTCCGCGTGCCCGTGCTCTGCCACGCCGTGGGACGCCTGGCCCGGCTCGTGCCCCCCCCCCACTTCGGCGGCGCTCAACGGTCGATCTCTCCCATCACGATGTCGATACTAGCATTGATGGCGATCACATCGGCGAGGAGGTGTCCCTCCACCATCTTCGGGATCGCCGACAGGTTCACGAAGGACGGTGGACGGATGCGCCAGCGCACCGGCTTCGGTGTACCGTCCGAGACCATGTAGTAGCCCTTCTCCCCCTTCGGGCTCTCCACCGCCACGTACGCCTCCCCTACCGGCGGGCGAGGTCCTTCCATCACCTGCTTGAAGTGATGGATCATGGACTCCATGTCGCTCATCGCCTTCGATTTACGCGGCATGACCACGCGATGGTCGTCCACGTCCACCGGTCCGTCCGGGAGCCGGTCGAGCGCCTGGCGCAGGATGCGGGTCGACTGGCGCAGCTCCTCCATTCGCACGAGGTAGCGGTCGAAGACATCGCCGTGTGTACCGACCGGAACGTCGAAGTCGTACGTCTCGTAGTCCAGATACGGAACATCCTTGCGGACGTCGTAGGCCACGCCGGAGGCTCGCAGCATGGGTCCGGAGAGCCCGTAATTCACCGCCTCCTCCGCCGACATCGCGCCGAGTCCGGCCGTCCGGCTCACCCAGATCGCGTTCCGCGTGAGCATTCGGTCTACTTCATCGATGGTCTTCGGTAACGACCGGATGAACTGGTCGAGCTGTTCGGTCCATCCGTCCGGGATGTCCGCTGCCATCCCGCCTACGCGCGTAGACGTGGTGGTAAGACGCGCGCCAACCCACCGCTCGAACAGATGGTAGACGTTCTCCCGCTCCTGAAACGCCCAGAGAAACGGCGTGAACGCCCCGATGTCGATGCAGGTGGTGCCAAGCCAGACCAGATGCGAGATCACCCGCGACAGCTCGAGCGCGATCACGCGCAGCACCGAGCACCGTTCCGTGATCTCGATTCCGAAAAGCCGCTCCGCGCCGAGCGCGTAAGCGACGTTGTTCCCCATCGAATTGAGGTAGTCCTCGCGGTCCGTCCACGGGACAATCTGATTGTAAGTTCGGTACTCGCCGATCTTCTCGAAGCCGCAGTGCAGATATCCGATGTGCGGAACGCAGCGGATGACCGTCTCGCCATCGAGCTCAAGCACCAACCGGAGCACGCCGTGCGTTGCCGGATGCTGCGGACCGATGTTGATCAACATGTGCTCGCTGCCGAGGTCGGGCTCCTCGGCAAGCGGCGCCTCGATCGTGGTGACCGAGCCGTCCTCACGGAGAGTCAGGGGGGTGCGCCTCAGGCGGCCGTACTCATCAACGCCCGCCGTCCCCACCGCTACCTCGACCGTCCGCTTCTTGGTGGCCATCACTATTCCGTTTCCGGCGCCGGGCCGAGTCGCTGCCGTATGTCCGGCGGCAGGTCACCTTCGGCCTGCTCGTACGTGATCTCACCCATGTCCATCGGGACCGGCCGGTTGGACGCCAGCGCCTGCTTCAGTTGCTCCGAGCGGCTGAAGCGGCCGCGCAACGGGAAGTCTTTCCGCAGCGGAAACCCCTCAGTGTATTCGTCCCACATGAGGATGCGGCGGAGGTCCGGGTGCCCCTCGAACGTAATGCCGAACATGTCGAAGCACTCCCGCTCCAGCCAATCGGCCGCGCGATAAATGCTCCAGATACTGGGCACCTCCAGCTTGCCACGCTTGTCGAGCTCGACCTTGAGCCTGAGGAAGCGACGGTACGGAAGGGAGCGGAGGTGCCAGACCACCTCGAGCGGAAGCTCGGCGTCGCGATACTCTACGGCCGTGACGTCGCACAGGTAGTCGTA
Organism: uncultured Gemmatimonadaceae bacterium; assembly: GCA_964636485.1. Lineage (GTDB taxonomy): Bacteria > Gemmatimonadota > Gemmatimonadetes > Gemmatimonadales > Gemmatimonadaceae > CAYXRS01. Next base: position 18,763 of record CAZWSO010000024.1, on the reverse strand, counting down.
CTGCTGCCCGGGATCGTCGTGCAGCCACTGCACGATCTCTAGCAGGCTCTCCCCAGCGACGATCACCGTCGTTTCCCCCCACATGACCTGCGTGCGATGTACCGCCCCCCCGAAGCGCTCGCGCAGCGCAGCGGCCGATGGGTTAGCCTCGCCACCGCGATGGAGGATGTTGCGGGAAGTGGCAGGTGTCGGCGCGTCAACGGCGGCGTGTCCGGGGAGCACGAGATGACTGCTGTCGCTCACAGCCCTGACCGCGTCTGGTGGACGGAGTTGCCGAAAGGCTCCGAGAGCTCGTCGATGGCCTGCGGCGGGATGTAAAGACCGCTCTCCGGATCGGGTTCCATCTCGCTCCGGATCACCTCGTCTCCCATGCGTTCTCGCTTGACCTTCTCCTGAAGCATCATGATGCCGTACATGAGTCCTTCCGGACGGGGCGGGCAGCCGGGCACATAGACGTCCACGGGGATGATCGTGTCGATCCCCTGCACCACCGCGTAATTGTCGAACATTCCGCCCGAGGAGGCGCACGCCCCCATCGAAATCGCCCACTTGGGCTGCTGCATCTGCTGCCAGATACGCCGAATGATCGGCGCAAGCTTGAAGGGCACACGGCCGGCGCAGATAAGCACATCCGCCTGTCGCGGGGAGAAGCTCATGCGCTCCATCCCGAATCGCGCGAGGTCAAAACGGCTCGCGGCCGTGGCCATGAACTCGATCGCGCAACAGGCTGTTCCGAATGGCATTGGCCAGAGCGAGTTAGCCCGGCTCCAGTTCACCAGAAAGTCGAGCCGTGTGGCGATCCAGCTTTCCTGCGAGGCGGGATCGTAGGTGGCGATTCGCCGTGCGTCTTCGGATCGCGCCGTCAATCCCATTGCAGACCTCCTTTCTTCCACTCGTACAGCAGTCCGACGGCGAGAATGACCACAAAGATCAGCATGGCGCCGAACATGTAGTACGTCGTCTCGCCCGCAGGACATGCGCCGTTGGTCATCGCCACCCGGCAAGACATCTCGCGAAAGTGCGCAGCCCAGGGGATTAGGAGCACCGCCTCGACGTCGAAGACGATGAAGGAAATCGCTACCATGTAGAACTTCACCGAAAACCGCTCGCGTGCGTCACCCGTGGCCGGGATCCCCGACTCATATGCGCTCTGCTTCACTGGAGAGGGGCGGGAGCGGATGACCAGGTGGGACAGGACCAGCATCATGACCGCGTTTGCGACCACGAAACCGACCAGCAGAAGCAGCGGCAAATACGTCCGGTCCATACCCCTTCGCAGCTCGTGAAAAATTTCACTTTCTTGCCTCGGCGTAACTTATCTCGGTTCGCGGATTGGTGTCAACTTGGCGGGACCGGCGCGTGCTGGTACATTCTCCGACGCAAAGAGCTTGGGATTTGGTGGTCGGGATTCGGGGTTCCGGGGGTTCGTGCAGGCGTCGGTTTGCCGATGTCATCGGCACCGATCTCCCGGTCCGGTTGACCGCGATCCGCGAGCCCCGACACCGAACCCCCGTTCCTTAATTTTTTTCATGTCCATCAAATCCGACCGCTGGATCCGCCGAATGGCTCTCGACCATGGCATGATCGAGCCCTTCGAGGACCGGCAGGTCCGCGATGGCGTCATCTCTTACGGCCTTAGCTCGTACGGCTACGACATGCGCGTCGCGCGCGAGTTTCGGATCTTCACCAACGTGCTCAGCTCGGTAGTGGACCCGAAGAACTTCGACCGAAACTCGTTTGTGGAGTTCGACGGTGACATATGTATCGTTCCACCCAACTCCTTCGCGCTCGCTCGCTCGGTCGAATACTTCCGAATTCCGCGCAATGTCCTCACGGTGACGGTGGGCAAATCCACCTACGCGCGCTGTGGGATCATCACCAACGTCACTCCCTTCGAGCCGGAGTGGGAAGGGTTCGTGACGCTTGAGATCTCGAATACGACGCCTCTTCCGGCGCGGATATACGCCAATGAGGGGATCGCGCAGGTGCTCTTCTTCGAGGGCGACGAGGAACCGGAAGTCTCGTACAAGGACAAGAGCGGCAAGTATCAGAAGCAGACCGGCGTGACCCTGCCCCGACTGTGACGGCAGATCAGCGCTGGTAGACGGTCACGAAGCGCGGGGGGCAGCTATCCCCGCGCAACGAACCCCAGCCCGTAAACCAGCGCGAGCAGGATCAGCACGACCACCACCACCCAGCCAATCAGGCCGAATCCGCCCGTAGATGTCACGGGAGCTGTCGACGGCCGTCCCTCCGCAGGTCTGGCACCCGGGTGGGCACCGTGGGCAGCAACATCCGGTGTGTCCGGCACCGCGTCCGCGCCGCCCTGCCCCGTCTCGCGGTCCTGGAAGCCGCCGCCGCCGCTCGATGGTGTGGTCATGTGCCATTCTCCGTTTACGAAACTACCTGCGGAAATTGCAGCAAGCGGGCCAGCGCCACTGAGCGAGATGACATGAGGCACGGCGCGGTTCCGTGTGGTGCGTGGGCCGTAAGCTGCGGCTGCTTGGTCGGTGGAACATTTGCCGCCGGGGCCACTACGCGTCGACGCCGCTGAACATGGCGCGGATGTAATCCCGGTTCATGCGCGAGATGGTGTTGATGCTGATCTCCTTTGGGCAGGCCTCCTGACACTCACCGGTGAGCGTACAGTGCCCAAAAAGCTCGAGGTCCATCTGCGTGACCATGCGGAGAACTCGGCTGAACCGCTCCGGCTGACCCTGCGGAAGCAGGCCGAGGTGGCTGACCTTGGCGCCGGTGAAGAGAGAAGCCGAGCCGTTGGGGCACGCCGCCACGCACGCTCCGCATCCAATGCAAGCCGCCGCATCCATGGCTACGTCGGCGTCGTGCTTCGGCACCGGGATGGTGTTGCCATCCACGGCGCTGCCGGTGGGTACCGACACGTAGCCGCCGGCCGCGATGATCCGATCGAGAGCGCTGCGGTCCACCACCAGATCCCTCACCACCGGGAAGGCGTGCGCCCGCCAGGGCTCGACGATGATGGTGTCGCGGTCGCGGAAGCTGCGCATGTGGAGCTGACAGGTGGCCGCACCCTTCATGGGACCATGCGCTACGCCATTGATCATCAAGCCGCACGAACCGCAGATACCTTCACGGCAGTCGTGATCGAAGGCGATAGGCGAATCGCCCTGCTCGATCAGTCGTTCGTTAATGACGTCGAGCATCTCGAGAAACGACATGTCAGGGCTGATATCCTGCGCATCGTAATCAACGAGTCGCCCGGCATCGTTGGCGCCAGCTTGTCGCCATACCCTGAGCCTAAGGTTCATCATTTGTAGCTCCGCTGCGTCAGGGCGACGTTCTCGAACACGAGCGGTTCCCTGTGAAGGATCGGCGGCACGTCCGCGCCGGCGTACTGCCAAGCGGCCACGTAGGTGAACCGCTCGTCGTCCCGAAGCGCCTCGCCGTCCGCTGTCTGACTCTCTTCGCGAAAGTGTCCGCCGCAGGACTCCTCTCGGTGCAGCGCATCGATGCACATCAGCTCCGCCAGCTCGAGGAAGTCGGCTACCCGCCCAGCTTTCTCCAGAGACTGATTGAGTTCGCTTCCCGCGCCGGGAACAGTCACATTCTGCCAGAACTCCTCCCGTAGCTCCGGAATGCGGTGGATGGCCTGGCGCAGCCCGGAGGCGTTGCGCGCCATGCCGCAATGGTCCCACATGATCCGTCCCAGCTCGCGGTGGAAGGAATCCACCGTTCTCTTCCCACCTACGGAGGTCAACCGGTCGATGCGCGAGGCGACTTCACGCTCGGTTTCGCCGAACTCAGTTGCATTATCGGTGGACGACGGGTGCACCCGTGCGAGATAATCGCCGATGGTGTACGGCAGCACGAAGTAGCCGTCGGCCAGTCCCTGCATCAGCGCGCTGGCGCCCAGGCGGTTGGCGCCGTGATCGGAGAAGTTGGCCTCGCCGATGACGAACAGCCCGGGTATCGTGCTCATCAGATTGTAGTCCACCCAGAGACCACCCATTGTGTAGTGGACGGCCGGAAAGATCCGCATCGGCACACGGTACGGATTCTCATCCGTGATCCGCTCGTACATCTCGAAGAGGTTGCCATACCGGTCGCGAATAACGTCCTCGCCCAGCCGCCGGATGGCGTCGGCGAAGTCGAGGTATACGCCGAGGCCGGTCTCCCCTACGCCACGCCCCTCATCGCACACCTCCTTCGCCGCGCGCGATGCGATGTCGCGCGGAGCCAGGTTGCCGAAGCTCGGGTACTTTCGCTCCAGAAAGTAATCGCGCTCGTCGTCCGGAATGTCCTGCGGCGGCCGATGGTCACCCAGCCGACCGGGGATCCAGACGCGTCCATCATTGCGCAGGGATTCGGACATGAGCGTGAGCTTCGACTGGTACTCACCGCTCACCGGAATGCAAGTCGGATGAATCTGCGTGAAGCAGGGATTCCCGAACGCAGCGCCGCGCTTGTATGCACGCCAGGACGCCGTTACGTTGGACCCCTTCGCGTTCGTGGACAGATAGAACACGTTGCCGTAGCCACCGGTAGCGAGCACCACGGCGTCGCCCGCGTGCGAAATGATCTGTCCTGTCACCATGTCGCGAACCACGATACCACGCGCGCGACCATCCACTATTAGGAGATCGAGCATTTCGGTGCGGGGGAGCATCACCACATTGCCGCGTGCCACCTCCTTCTCGAGCGCCTGATAAGCGCCCAGCAAGAGCTGTTGCCCTGTCTGGCCGCGTGCGTAGAAGGTGCGGGACACCTGTGCGCCGCCGAACGAGCGGTTGGCGAGCGTGCCGCCGTACTCCCGGGCGAAGGGAACGCCCTGCGCCACGCACTGATCGATGATGTTCACGCTGATCTGCGCAAGGCGATAGACGTTCGCTTCACGAGCACGAAAGTCGCCTCCCTTCACAGTGTCGTAGAAGAGCCGGTAGATACTGTCGCCATCGTTGCGGTAGTTCTTGGCCGCGTTGATCCCGCCCTGAGCGGCGATGCTGTGCGCGCGACGCGGCGAATCCTGGAAGCAGAAGCACTTCACCCGGTAACCGAGCTCGCTCAACGTCGCCGCGGCAGAGGCGCCAGCCAGTCCAGATCCGACCACGAGCACGGTATATCGCCGCTTGTTGGCGGGGTTCACCAGTTTGAGCTCGAACCGGTGGCGATCCCACTTCTCCTGAATCGGCCCGCCGGGAATCCGCGATGTGAGATCCATTGTTAGCGCAGCACCCCGGCGACGACCGCTAGGGGAATGATCGTGAAGCCCAGCCATACCAGCACGGCCAGGGTGAACGACGCTCGGCGGCGAAGTGGATCGAACGTGCCGCGGGTCACGCCCAGCGTCCTGAAGGCGCTCCAGACACCATGGTACAAATGCAATCCAAGGAACACCATCGCGACCAGGTAAATCGCTACCACCCACCAGTACTGAAAGCCGACGACCATGTTGTGATACGGCTGCAACTCCCGGAAATCGGGGTGCACGGTCCCGACAGTAAAGTGCAGCAGATGAAAGATGATGAATAGCGCGAGGATCAGCCCTCCGACGCGGATAGTGCGCGCGCCCAGAGTGGACACCTGTGGATCGAGCCGCTGATACCCTACGGGACGCGCCACCGAGCGCAGCCGGCTGAGTTGTACGGCGGACACGACGTGCAGTACGGCCGCGACGAGCAAGCCACCCCGCGCCACCCACAGAAGGGGCCCAAGCTCCCTGAGCGAGACCGCGTAGCCGTCGATGGCGTCGGCACCGCCAAAGACCAGAAGATTAGCGCCCACGTGACCGATCACGAAGGCCACCAGCATCAACCCCGTGACGGCCATGACCACCTTCTTGCCGATCGTGGACCGCCAGAAGGATGAGACTCGCACTCGCGCCTAAAGCTGAAGCACGGCCATCGGCTCGCGCACCGCGTCGGCGCTCTTCCCGAGCTCGATTCGCTCCCTGCTCGTGAGCTCTACCTCCAGGATCTGCTCGAGACCGCGCCGACCCAGCTTGCACGGCACCCCAAGGAAGAGTCCGGACAGCCCGTACTCCCCCTCCAGCCAGGCCGAGCAGGGCAGGATCCGCTTCTTGTCCCGGACGATCGCCTCACACATCTGCACGGTGGCCGCCGAGGGCGCGTAGTAGGCGGAGCCGGTCTTGAGGTGCTTCACGATCTCCGCCCCGCCGTCGCGCGTGCGGTCTACGATCGCATCGAGACGCGATCGGTCCAGCAGCTGTGTCACCGGGATGCCGCTTACGGTCGTGTACGAGATCAGCGGCACCATCGTGTCGCCGTGGCCTCCAAGCACCATCGCCTGAATGTCCTCCACTGACACGTCCATTGCCTCGGCCAGAAACGCGCGATAGCGGGCGGTATCCAGTACTCCCGCCATGCCGATCACACGTTCACGCGGGAACCCGGTGGTCTTCATCGCCACATAGGACATCACGTCCAGCGGGTTGGAGACCATGATGATAATGGCCTCTGGCGAGCTCCGCTTCACCTGTGCGGAAACCTCCCTTACGATCCCGGCGTTGGTATTCAGGAGGTCATCGCGAGACATCCCTGGCTTGCGAGCAATCCCAGCCGTGATGACGACAATCTCGGAATCCGCCGTTTCGTCGTAACCGTTCGTGCCGATGATGCGACTGTCGAAACCCTCGATCGGCGCTGACTGCCACTGATCGAGCCCCTTACCCTGCGGGATCCCTTCGACCACATCCACCAGGATCACCTGGCGCGCCAGCTCCTTCTCGGCGAGGCGTTGCGCTGCCGTCGCCCCAACGTTTCCTGCTCCCACTACGGTGATCTTGTTGACCATTCGGATGCTGTAGTTGAGTTGGAGAACAACCGCAGAAAGTTATTGGGGCCAAGGGATGACTGCAACTTAACGCAGCAGTGCCGTGCACCAGCAAGCGTGCACCGTGAGAGAGCGCCGAGCAGGTATCGCGAAAAAGCTAAATACGGATCAGGCGGATCGGAACGGCGATCAAAACGCGGATAAGAACGACGGATCAAATCGGATCGTTCGCGTTTTGCTGCGCTTCGAGCGCAAGCCGGTGTCTGGAGCTCGTGTCACTGACACACTGGACGGGCCAGGTATCGGGGAGCGTTTGAAACGCGGGCACACCCGGCATCACCAACAGCCTGCGTTGGCGGGAGCGCGGAACGGCGCATGAAGCTGAATCCGCGCCTTCGGCCCAGATCGGATTGATCGCTTTGTAGCTTTCTCTATAACTCGGGTGCCATGGTGATCGGCCGGCCGCACCGGTTGCGGAAGCTGCTGCGCTCCTGCTCCTACAGAAAGCAGGCGCCTGGCCGGATCACCGGCCAGGCGCCTACGGGGCGACCGAGGGCTGCCTCAGGCCGCGTTGAACTCGTCCGGGACCTCCGAGCCTTCCTCGTTGGCGACGAGCGCGCGCAACTCCTTGGAGGGCTTGAAGACCGGCACAGGGCGGGCCGACACCTCCACCGGTGCGCCGGTGCGTGGATTTCGGGCCATCCTCGTCTTGCGCTGCCGGATCTTGAAAGTGCCGAACCCACGAACCTCGATGTTCTTCTGTTCCTTCAACGCTTCCTTGATGGCATCCAGGAAGGCATCTACCACTCGTGCGCAGTCCTTCTTCGAAATCGTGGGGCCGGCGGTCTGGGAGATCTGCGCCGTCACACGTTCGACAAGGTCGGCTTTCGTCATGAGGTAACCTCTGGCAGGCCTGGCGCCGAAGGGGGAGTCGTGGGTCGAACTTAAGCCCGTTAGCTCTTGTGTGTCAAGCGTTTGGACGATTGCCGCCCTCTCCGCGTACCGACTCCATGAACTCCCCAAAGAGCGGCCGCGCGTCGTGAGGGCCGGGTGCCGCCTCCGGATGGTACTGCACGGCGAAGATCGGCAGCTCGGCATGCACGAGGCCCTCGAGCGTGCCGTCGTTCAGGTTGACATGCGTTGGGCGCAGCTCGGGTGCACCCGGAATCTCGCGGTCGTTACCCTGGACGGCGAATCCGTGGTTCTGAGACGTGATCAGCACCCTGCCAGACGAAAGCTCACGCACAGGGTGATTTCCGCCCCGATGACCATACGGCATCTTTACCGTGTGCGCGCCGAAAGTGATGCCCAGCAACTGGTGCCCCAGACAGATGCCCATCATTGGCACGCCCCGGGTGGCGATCTCCCTGATGATCCCCGGTGCGTAGGTGATCGCCGCCGGGTCCCCCGGGCCGTTCGACAGGAAGACGCCGTCAGGCTCCATGCGCAGCACGTCGGCAGCCGGAGTATCGGACGGCACGACGGTCACTCGGCAGCCATAATCGGCGAAGAGTCGGAGTATGTTCTGCTTAATCCCGAAGTCGTACGCCACGATGTGCCAGCGCGCCTCGTGTGGGCCGAACGTGTACGGTGCGGACGTAGTGACGACAGAAGCTAGATCCAGGCCCTCCATCGGAGGGCAGGCGTCGAGCGCCAGCAGTGCCTCGCGGTCGGGCTCCTGGCCAGCGGCAAGCACGCCGCGCATCACCCCGAGCGATCTAAGATGCCGCGTTAGACGCCTTGTATCAACCCATTCCAGTACAGGGATTTGCGCGCTAAGCAGCCACGACTTCAGATCGCCGGTCGCCCGCCAGTTCGAGTAGAAGCGCGACAGTTCACGCACGACGACACCGGCAACCTTCGGCCCGGCCGACTCGGGGTCCTCGGCGTTGATGCCGTAGTTCCCGACCATCGGCGCCGTCATTACAACGATCTGCCCACTGTAGGAGGGATCGGTGAATACTTCCTGGTAGCCGGTCATGTTGGTCGTGAACACCACCTCGGCTACCGCAGGACGCACGAGCCCGTGCAGGTTGCCGCGAAAAAGGGTTCCATCCTCGAGGAGGAGGAACCCCGTCTCGGCCTCGGTAATCGTCACGCGATCACGGCGTTGGCGTGGTCGGTGCCGGGGTCGGTTGAGTAGCCGGCTCCTCGAGCGGAACGGCGGGCATCCCGGGTGCGGTTGGCACCGGCGCCAGCATCTCCTGATCGAAGAGCGAGCGAGGCGCCGCCGCGCGCGACGACATGATCGACAGCGCGAAGCCGAGGGCGAGGAACAGACCACCCGCCCACCATGTCAGCCGCGTGAGCAGGTTGCCCATCTGACGTGTGCCCATGAACGAGTCGGACGACGAGCCCGCACCGCCAAACGATGCCGAAAGCCCTCCCCCCTTGCCCGCCTGCATGAGAATGACGGTTACGAGGACGATACTGTCGAGGACGAGAAGAACGAGAAGGACGGTGAACATCGCGCCTGCCGGTCGGTGAAATGGCCAAGACCTTAAAATTACGCCAGTTAGCGCGGCCGATCAAGTGCGAACAATCTGCGACCACCCTTCCGCATCCAGGCTTGCACCCCCCACCAGCACTCCATCCACATTGCTGGCGGCGAGCAGGGCTCCTGCGTTCTTCGTGTTAACGCTCCCTCCGTACAGTAGCGGCACGTTCGCGGCGCCGGCCTCCGCCAGGCCGCGAAGCGCCGACCGCAGCACCCCGTGTACGACCGCAGCGTCCTCGGGCTGCGCTGTCCGTCCAGTCCCGATCGCCCACACGGGCTCATAGGCAACCACGATGTTTGCCAGAGCCGAGGAATCCAGCCTCGCCACCCCGGCGCGAAGCTGTCGCAGCACCACCTCCTCGGTACGGCCTGCCTCTCGCTCCTCGAGGAGCTCGCCCACGCACAAGACCGGCACCAGCCCCACGCCCACCGCGGTGGCACACTTCAGCGCGGTTTCTTCATCACGCTCGCCGAACACGTGACGCCGCTCGGAGTGCCCCACCAGCACCAACCGTGCACCAGCCGCACTGGCTGTGGGTGCGGAGTTCTCACCCGTGAACGCGCCTTTCTCCTCCCAATGGATGTTCTGCACGCCAAGCAGGATGTCGGTTCGCTCCCGCAGTCCATCACGTACGGCCGAGAAGGCGAGGGCCGGCGGAAAGATCGCCACAGTGCGGTCGGTGCGCCGTGCGTACCGCGCCAGGAACGTTCGCAGGAAAGCGCGCGCTTCCTGGGGGCCATGATGCATCTTCCAGTTGGCCGCGAAGACAGGTGTCCGCATTGGGTCAGCGAGGGTCGAGGGCAGCGACGCCAGGCAGTTGCTTCCCCTCCATGAACTCCAGCGATGCTCCGCCGCCTGTGCTCACGTGGCTCATCGCCTTTTCCAGACCGAACTCGGCCACGGCTGCCGCTGAGTCGCCGCCGCCAACAATGGTCGTCGCGCCGTCGTCCGTCGCCTGGGCCATGGCCTCCGCCACTGCGCGAGTACCCGCATCGAGCGGCGGTTTCTCGAACACGCCCATGGGACCGTTCCATACCACCGTTCGTGCTCGCCCGATCTCCCGTGCGAAATGTTCGGTGGTGCGGGGGCCAATATCCAGCATCGCCATGTTCGCCGGGATGCCGTCACGCGGTGCGGGCGCGGCCTCCTCCGCCCGGTCGATCGATGGGGCGACGACCGCGTCCTCCGGGAGGACGAGTATGTCGCCGGCGCGATCCACCAGTTTTCTTGCCATGTCGACGCGATCTGGCTCGACCAGCGACCGCCCTGTCTCGTATCCCATGGCCCGAAAAAAAGTGCACGCCATGGCGCCGCCGATAAGCAGGCAATCGACCTTCGGCAGAAGCCGCTCGATAACGTCGATCTTACCCGAGATCTTCGCTCCGCCCAGCACCGCCACGAACGGTCGTTCGGGGTTCTCGAGCGCGGCGCCCATGTACTTCAGCTCACGCTCCATCAGCAGACCCGCCACCGCTGGCCGCAGATGGCGGGTGATGCCCTCTGTCGAGGCGTGGGCGCGGTGCGCCGAACCGAACGCGTCGTTGACGAAGAGATCGCCCAGCTCGGCGAGCGCCCGGGCGAGAGCGTCGTCATTCTTCTCTTCGCCGGGCTCGAAGCGGGTATTTTCCAGCACCAGGATTTCGCCCGGCTGGAGCTGCTCGGTTGCCCGCCGAGCCGCCGAGCCCACCACTTCGCCCACGAAGTGCACAGGCACACCCGCGAGCTCACCGAGCCGGCGCGCCACCGGCTCCAGCGAATACTTTGGATCGCGCTTTCCCTTTGGCCGCCCGAGGTGCGAGCAGAGCACGACGCGAGCACCCCGGTCCAGCAGCTCCCGAATTGTGGGAAGCACCGCACGGATACGCGTGTCGTCGCTCACCCGGCCGGCATCATCGAATGGCACATTGAAGTCCACGCGCACGAGCGCGCGCCGGCCGCGGATCTCAGCATCCGAAAGATCCCGAATGGTCCTTCTGTTCACAGACGCTCGCCGATGAAGCGAAGGAGATCCACACACCGTGAAGAGTAGCCCCACTCGTTGTCGTACCAGCCGGCCACCTTGACGAGCCGCTTGTCGATCACGTTGGTGCTCTTGCCGTCAATGATGCAGGAGAAGGGACTGCCGATGTAGTCGCTTGAGACCAGCTCCACCTCCGTATAGGCGAGCAGTCCCTGGAGCGGACCCTCGGCTGCGGCGCTGCGGAACGCGCCATTGACCTCGTCGGCCGTGGTGTCGCGTTCCACGATGCAGACCAGATCGGTGAGCGACACGTCGGGCGTAGGTACGCGGATGGCGAAACCGTCGATCTTGCCCTTCACCTCGGGAATGACAAGCGCGGTCGCCTTGGCGGCGCCGGTGGTGGTCGGAATGATCGAGACGGCGGCGGCGCGCGCCCGCCGCAGGTCCTTGTGCGGCAGGTCGAGAATGGATTGATCGTTCGTGTAACTGTGGATGGTCGTCATGCTTCCATGCACGAATCCGAACGCGTCACGCACCACTTTCACCATGGGCACGAGACAGTTGGTGGTGCACGAGGCATTCGACACGATGTGATGCTTCGCCGCATCGTAAGCCTGATGATTCACTCCCAGCACGATGGTGAGATCCTCGCCCTTGGCGGGGGCCGATATGACCACCTTGCGGGCTCCGGCGGCAATGTGCTTGCCGGCATCGGCAGCTACCGTGAAGCGTCCCGTGGATTCCAGAACGACATCCACACCCAGATCCTTCCACGGGAGCTTTGCGGGGTCCTTCTCCGACAGTACGCCGATCTCGTCCCCATCAATCACCACCGAGTCACCGCTCGTCTCTACGCTTCCGTGATAGGTACGGTGCACCGAATCGTACTTGAACAGGTGTGCCAAAGTCTTCGTGTCGGTGAGATCGTTCACCGCCACGAAGTCCAGGTCGGTGATCCCCTGCTCCTTTGCCGCCCGCACCACCTGGCGGCCAATGCGGCCGAAGCCGTTGATGCCCACGCGAATGGCCATGATCTCTCTTAGTAGTAGAACCGTTCACACAGGGTCGCCGGTTGCCGGCGCCCGTCCAAAGGTCACTGCACTGACAATGCGCGCTCCTCCCTCCAGCAGGGCGGCGGCCGCGGCGGCCAGCGTCGCACCGGTGGTCACCACATCGTCCACGATGACGACATGCGCGCCATCCAGCCGACAGCGCGCGGGTTCTCCTGCACGGAACGCGCCGGCAACATTGATTCGTCTCTGGTCCGGTGTCAACCGCGTCTGTGACGGCGTTGCGCGCGAGCGTACCAAGGCACGGTGCTCTACCGGTAGCTGCCACCACTCGCCGAGCGCTTTTGCCAGCAGCGCGCTCTGGTTATAGCCGCGCTGCCGCTCGCGAGTGGGCGCCAGCGGGATCGGTACGAGACACGCGCGCTCCAACACCACGTCGCGTGGCCAGGGGAGTCGGGCCATCTGTGCCGCCAGCTCGCACGCCACTCTGCTCCAGCCATCATACTTGAGAGCGTGCACGATGCCGGCGGCCGTTTCTCCTGGCATCCAGCAGACCGAGCGCACGGCTCGGAGGTACGGCGGGAGAAGCTCACACCAGAGGCAACGGCCTGGCCTGACCGGGTGCCCGCATCGCTCACACTGGGGGTACGGCAGGCGCCGGGCTCGCGACCAGCAGCATCCACAGACAAGGCGGTCATCGCCGGCATCGAGCAGTCGTTCGCAGACGACACAGGCGCGAGGGAGAACGAGATCCAGCAATGCCGTGCCAGCGTGCCGGAGTACTTGGTGGCGGCCGAGGTGAACTGGATCAGATGGCACTGACGGCAGCTCGCATTACCGTACGCGGCGCTTTGATACCCAGCCAGAACTCGAAGGCGAGCGCGCCTTGCTCCAGCAGCATCTCCAGACCGTCGGCGGCCGGGTGTCCTGCCACCCTTGCCGAACGTACCCATGCGGTTCCACCTGTCCGATACACCAGGTCGAGCACGGCGGCACCCGGTGGGAGCGCGGCGACGGAAAGCGGCACGTCGTCCGACTGCATGCCAGTGACGGTAGCGTTCACCACGATGCTTGCGTTGCGGACCGCCTGCTCCGCCTCCGGCTCCACAAGGCTGACCACGGGGAAGCGGTGAGCGAGGGCGTGGGCGCGTTCCACGTTCCTGTTGTACAGCACGACACTCACATTCTGCCATCGTTCCACGGCGGTTAGTACCGCGGCAGCGCTACCACCGGCACCGAGGACGGCAATGCGCGCATCAGACGGTAGATCGCCAAGCACGCTGCGCGCGAGCGCCTCGAATCCGCCGACGTCGGTGTTCTCCCCTGTGAGCGTTCCGTTCGCCTCGGTGCGAAAGACATTCACGGCGCCCACGCGACTGGCCAGCAAGCTGACCTGCCGGCAGTATCGCCGCACCGCCGTCTTATGTGGGGTGGTCACGTTCCCAGCCGCACGGGCGGCAGCCAGTTCGCCCAACACGGCGGAGAGCGCCTCCGCTGGGACCTCCAGCGCTTCGTACTGCAACGGGATGCCCACGGCGCGAAGTGCAGCGTTCTGGAGACGCGGAGAGAGCGAATGCCCCACTGGATGACCGAGCAGCACCAGCCGCCCGGGTCGGCGCATCAGCGTCGCTCCTCCTGTTCGCTCATCAGACGATCGAGGGCGCGCCCGATCGTCTCCTCAAGCTCCACGAAAGTCGAACGATAAATCTCTAGATCACCGCCGAACGGATCGTTGATCGGACGCTCATCGGCGCCACCGGAGGCATAGGCGGTCAGCAGGTGTGCCTTCCCTTTTCCTCCCATCGCCTCCACACGCTCGAGGTGATGTGGGCTCATGGTCAGAATCAGATCACTGCTGCTGACCAGTTCCGAGGCCAGGAGCCGCGCCTGATGGCCGGCCAGATCGATCGAGCGCTCCATGCTGACCAGCAGCGAGGCATCCGAGGCGGGCGATCCCTGCCACGCTGACGTCCCGGCGCTGCAGAACTCGACACCATCCAGCGCGCGCTCCGTCGCGAGGCGACGGGCGATCGCCTCGGCCATGGCGCTTCGGCAGGTGTTCCCGGTACATACGAAGAGAACGCGCATCGCTACAGATTGCCGATCAGATCGGGGACGCTCTCCCGAAGCGTGGCCGCGGAGATTGCCCCGGGGCGAATAACCCGTGGGAGCCGACCGGTACAATCTACCACGGTCGATGGCTGTGACGGAGAGAGCGTTCCGCCATCCAGCACGCGCAGCATGCCGCGCGCTATCATGTTGCGCCACTGTGCCACCACCTCCGCGGCCGACGTGGCAGGTGGGACACGGGGGCGGTTGGCGCTGGTGGACGTGATCGGCTCGCCGTACGCCAGCAGGAGGCGCTGAAGTGAAGGGTGTGACGTCCACCGCACGGCCACGCCGCCCTCCGGGCCGCGCAGCTGCTCGGGGATTCGCCGCTCCCCACCTGGAAGCACCAGCGTCAGCGGCCCCGGCCAGTGCCGCGCGGCCAGGTGGGCGGCGTAGCTACTCAGGCGGAGGTCGAGTCGGCCCACCATGCCGCTCGACGCCACCAGGAGCAGAAACGGCTTGCCTGGAGGACGGCTCTTAAGGCGCACCAGCGCCTGGACGGAATCGTGATCGGTGGCGCCGCCAAAGCCGTACACGGTCTCCGTGGGATACGCGAGGACACGGCGAGCCTCCAGATGCTCGATCACTGGTCTGATTGCGGCGTCCACCTCTGCCGGCGACCAGAACGGAGTGACGAACTGCCTCCAGCTCACGGCCCGGCCGCGGCGAGCGCCTCGAGGCGCGCAAAGTCGGCTTCCTCCGTCACCTTCATGGCCATCTCACTCCCCGGCACCACCACCACCGGGAAGCCGAGACGCTCGCATAGCGCCGCGTCATCGGTTGCCCCCGCTCCGCGTGCCGCGGCATCCAAGTGCGCACGTTCGAGCATCTCGCGCGGGAAGCCCTGCGGGGTCTGCGCACGCCACAGGCGGGCCCGATCCACGGTGCGTGTGACCCTGCCCTCCTCATCCACTTCCTTGAGCGTGTCGGTCACCGGCAGGGCCGCCACGGCGCCGCGACCTCCACGCGCCTCAATGATGACGCGCTCTACCGTCGCCGCGTCGGCCAGCGGGCGCGCCGCATCGTGCACAAGGATTACCTTTACCTCGGGCGGCATGTCTTCCAGGCCGGCGGCCACCGACTGCCATCGCTCGCGCCCGCCCACCGAAAGAAGCAGCCGCTCCAGGTCGCTCTGAAAGATCCATGGCGGTGGATCGGCAGCATGCTCCCGCGGTAGCACGCAAACTACCAGCGCCACGTCCTCGCGGCTCTGAAAAAGATGAATGCTGTGCAGGAGCATCGGTTTGCCGGCAAGCCACCGGAATTGCTTCAACTCGGTGCCTTCAGTGCGGGTGGCGGCGCCCGCGGCAACGATGATGACCCCCACGTCGCGTTCGCTCATGCGAACAGCACGTCGAACAGATCTCCGATGCGCCGCACGCCGCGCGCGCTCAGCGCGCCATTGACGCGGGGCACCGCGCGCGCGGCCAGATACGCCGACGTAAATCCCATCCGCTGCGCCTCCTGAAGACGCCGATCGAGCTGCGATACCGGCCGAATCTCGCCACCGAGTCCGACCTCGCCGACAAAGATGGCGTCAACCGGGAGAGAACGGTCGCGAACGCTCGATGCCAGCGCGACGGCGACCGCCAGGTCGGCGGCCGTCTCGTTCACGCGAAGGCCACCTGCTACGTTTACGAACACGTCGAGTTGCGCAAATGGCAGACCGGCCCGTTTCTCCAGAACGGCGAGAAGCAGGGCGAGGCGCCGTGCGTCGTAACCCGTCGTGACGCGCTGCGGAGTTCCGAAACCGGCCCTTGTGGCCAGCGCCTGGATCTCGACGAGCAGCGGACGCGTGCCTTCCATGAGCGTCGTCACCGCGCTTCCCGACGTGCTCTCGTCGCGATCGCCGAGGAAGAGTGCCGAAGGGTTGGCGACCGGATCGAGGCCGTGTTCGGTCATGCGAAATACACCGATCTCGTCCACGCCGCCAAACCGGTTCTTCGTCGCACGAAGCACGCGATGATTCAGCGACCCCTCCCCCTCGAAGTACAGGACCGTGTCCACGATGTGCTCGAGGGTCTTCGGACCTGCAATGCCGCCGCCTTTCGTGACATGCCCTACCACGAACACGGCCGTACCGCTGTCCTTGGCGAATCGCATTAGGCGCGCGGCGCACTCGCGCACCTGTCCGACGTTGCCCGGGGCACCCTCGAGATCGCCGTGATACACCGTCTGGATCGAGTCCACGAACAGCACCGATGGCCGCACGCTGAGGGCGGTTGAGAGGATCACCTCGAGATCTGTCTCGGCGAGCACTGGAATGGCGCCGGCAGATTCCCGGAGCCGTTCCGCGCGGAGCCGCACCTGATGTGGTGACTCCTCGCCGGACACGTAAAGCGACGCGTGACCGCCCTCGTGGAGCGTGGCAGCTGCCTGGAGCAAGAGCGTGGACTTGCCGATCCCCGGCTCACCCCCAATGAGCACCATCGAGCCTGGCACGACTCCTCCCCCCAGAACGTGGTCAAGCTCGTTCATGCGGGTGCACCAGCGCGGTTCCGTAATACCGGGTACGTCCTGCAGCGCCGTGGGTGCACGAACGCGTGCGGCCTGATCGGCGCGACGGTTCCCGGCGGCGCGTCGCTCCCGCGCCGTGGCGATCATCTCCTCCACGAGCGTGTTCCACTCGCCGCACGCCTCGCACCGGCCCGCCCACTTTGGGTGCTCCGCGCCGCAGGTTGTGCAGCGATGGACGGTGCGTGCGCGAGCGGTCACTGGTTGGTCGTGCGCGCCGTGTAGTTCTCGAAGCGCGTGTAGGCCTTGTGGAAGAAGAGATTGATGAAGCCGATGGGACCGTTGCGCTGTTTGCCGACGATCAGTTCGGCGCGGCCCTCTAGCGAGTTGCCATCCTTGTCGGTCGGGCCGTCGTACACTTCCTGTCGGTAGATGAACATGATCACGTCGGCGTCCTGCTCGATAGCGCCGGACTCCCGGAGATCGGAGAGTTGTGGGCGATGGTCGCCTGCGCGCTGTTCTGGCGCGCGCGAGAGCTGTGAGAGTGCTACGACCGGCACGCTCAGCTCCTTGGCAAGCGCCTTGAGCCCACGCGAGATTTGGCTGACCTCCTGCTGCCGGCTCTCCACCCCTGGCGGCCCCTGCATGAGCTGGAGATAGTCAACGATGATCAGGCCAATGTTGGCATCGGCCCTGAGCCGGCGCGCCTTCGAGCGCGTTTCGAGGAGCGTAATGGCCGGTGTGTCGTCGATGTAAACCGGCGCGGAGCTGAGGATGCCGGCGGCACGAGCGAGCCGGGGGAAGTCGTCATCTCTAAGCATTCCCCGCCGAAGCTTCTGCGCGTCGACACGCGCTTCGGACGTGAGCATCCGCTGCACCAGCGATTCCTTGCTCATCTCGAGCGAGAAGATCGCCACCGGCACGCTGTGCTCGATGGCCGCGTGCTGCGCCATGTTGAGGACGAGCGCCGTCTTCCCCATCGAGGGGCGCGCGGCCAGTATGACGAGATCTGCGGGCTGGAACCCCGAAGTCATCTCATCCAGATCCGAGAAGCCCGTCGCGACTCCGGTGATGGTCTTGCCACCGCGTTGCAGGGCCTCGATGCGCTCCATGGTCGGCCACATCAGCTCCTTGATGCGCGTGAAGCCACGTTCGGCGCGCTGCTGACTGACCTGGAAGATCCGATGCTCGGCGGCATCGAGGAGATCGGCGACGCCCAGCTTCCCCTCATACGCCTCCGTCACGATGGCGGTCGACGTCTCGATCAGGCGTCGGCGAAGGGCCTTCTCACGAATGATGCGGGCGTGATACTCAATGTTGGCCGCGGTGGGCACCAGGCCGATGAGAAAGCCCAGATAGTCCTTTCCCCCGACCGCGTCCAGCTCACCCCGCCGCGACAGCTCATCGGAGAGCGTGAGCGGGTCCGCCACCTCGCCGCGATCGGCAATGGCCACCATGGCGCGAAAAATCCTACGGTGCGGCTCGCGGTAGAACATGGTGTCATCGACGTACTCGGCAGCGCGCAGGATCGCATCCTGGTCGAGAAACATCGCCGACAGCACCGCCTGCTCTGCATCCTCCGACCAGGGGGCGGGTCGATCGCGATAAACGTCACGCGCCGGGGCTATCGAATATTCGATGGGCGAGCTGGACATCTTGCCAGGTGGGGCGCTTCCAAGTGCGGTTTCGGAGGAGGGCGGCGGGGTGGTAGGTCACTACCACCGGAAATCCGGAAAAACTATGAACGGTACCGCGGAGTCGGCTGATCGGAAGCTTGGTCTCCAGAAGGGACTGCGCGGCGAACGTTCCAAGCGCCAGGATGACTCGCGGACGGATCAACTCGATCTGCCTCACGAGGTACGGTCGGCACGCCTTTACCTCCGGCGGCTCGGGGTTGCGGTTGGCCGGGGGACGGTGCTTGAGGACGTTGGCAATGAAAACATCCTCGCGCCTCAAGTTAACCG
>CAZWSO010000023.1:0-22825 GCA_964636485.1 uncultured Gemmatimonadaceae bacterium | reverse complement strand
CGGCCACGGTGCTCAGAAACCGCCTCGGGCTGACGGATGCGCAGATCGAGCAGCTTACCCGAACGAATGCCCGATTCGAGGTACGCCGCCGCGAGCTAATAGCGCAGGAGCGCGAGTTGCGCATCGACATGCGCCGTGAGCTGTCGCGCGGGAATGACGCCGACCAGCAGCGCATTGCCGGGCTCGTCGATCGCACCTTTGCCTTACAGCGGCAGCGTCTCGATCTGCTTGAAGAGGAGCAGCACGAGCTGGCGACGTTTCTGACGCCGCGCCAGCGGGCGATGTTCCTTTCCATGCAGGAGCAGATCCGCCAGCGGGCCGAGGAGATGCGGCGTCAACGGCCCAATCGCGGTGCGCCTGGCGCACCGATTCGCCGTCCACTGCGCGGCCAGGGCGGGGGGGGAGCCGGCTAGCGGAGCGGCGCTTACGGGTGGCGGTCCTGAAGGAAGAAGTCATCCGGGAAGCGCTCGTCAGGAAAGAAGTCTTCCTCCGCGAGGTGATCATCTGAAACTCGGGCTGGTCGCGGAGCTCCGAACAGTTCGAGCCAGCGGATCCAGCCCTTCCACCGCGGTTGCGCCCGCGCTTCGCGCGGGTTCAGGGCATGCCGCTGCCACGAGGCCGGAGATCGAGTCGTTGAGTGGCGTCTCCCGGAGCGTTAGATTTTAGGTCAGGCCCGAGTGGCGGAATTTGGTAGACGCAGGGGACTCAAAATCCCCCGATCGCAAGATCTTGCGGGTTCGAGTCCCGCCTCGGGTATCTCGCGTTGGACCAACAGGTGAGAAGGTCCGTTAGCGGCCACTCCCACGGTCCCTCCAGGCTTCCCGTGAGCAGAGGCACTTCCTCCGCACCACCCCGGCGGCAGCTGGTACTGGGTGGCGATAATGTGAATGCACCAGGAACCAAGCGATCAGAAGCCTGGTTCTATTGATACGTCTCACCGGCGATGCATCTCACGACCGGGCCTGAATTCGGCCCCGGTCGCTGAGAGCCAATGGCCTTATCACTGCGCTGTTGCCGACTCCGGCACAGCGCCCACCTGCTGCAGGAGACTCGCCAAACTCCAGTAATCCGCATTCCGCCGTATCTTGCCCTCGTGCAGCTCGATCATGGATGCACCCGGAACCGAAAATTTCTTGTTCGTCGCAGGGATACCAGGAAATGGCCCACTCTGCGTGCCACTCATGATCCACTCGCTGGCGGCCCGATCTCCGGCGGACAGGATCGACTTCAGCTCGATACGAAAGTCGGGGATCGCGGCGAACGTAGCACGCAGAAAATCCTCGAGCTGCTGCTTGCCGGTGTTCATCGCACCGAGCGCCACATCCTCATACACACAATTCTCGGTGAAGAAGGAGAGAATTGCCTCTACGTCTTGGGCGGACCACGCAGCCGCATACTCCTCCGCAAAGTTCTCGAAATCAGCCATAAGAGCCCTCCTTGCAGGATTGCTATCCAGCGGTTCAGAGGTCAGGCGGTCTTTCCTGGGGGACGACCTCAATGGCCCATTACCGGACGATACGCGCGCCCCGGAACGGGCGTAAGGTTGCGGCGCGTTCTACTTATCGTAAGTTCCCTCACGGCGGCAAAAAGCGGGCGCTGCCGAAGCGTTTGAGGGATCGCCACAGGTCGCGAGCCCGCGCAACGTGAATAGCCCGCGAAGGGAGGACGACAAGATGTATGTCGTCGTGCAGCACCGGATCTCCGATCCGGCGGCGTTCTGGTCGAAGGCGGAGGAGCTCGTCCCGAATCTCCCCAGCGATCTCAAGCTTCACCAGTGTGTCCCCTCTCCCGACGGAAAGCTCGGGATCTGCGTTTGGGAGGGCGGATCGGTGGGCGCCGTTCAGCGTTATCTCGAGGGGCACATGTCGAAGTTCAGCGACAACGTCTACTTCGAGGGCGAGAACAAGGACGGAATCGGTCTGCCAAGCAAGGTCGGAGCCGCGACTGCCTGAGTGCGAGCGCAGCTTCCTGGGGACGCACACGCGTCCCCGGGAAGCTGCGCCTCCCGGACTCTCCCTTTCCGCAGCAGCGGAATAGTTCCCCGAGTGCCGACAGGGTCGTTGCGCGCATATCCCGGAGCTCGAGTCCGACCAGCGGCTGCAGCCCGGGTCGACGTCACAATTCGTTCACATTCGCGCTGCCGTTCGAGGTGTCGACCTCCCCGCGTCCGAGGTTCAGGCAGTGTTCGCCTCGAGCGATGAGCAGATCATCCGCCTGCCGAACGGATCCCGCTCAGTGGGAAGGAAGGAGCTACCCGATCGCGCCAACGGCATCGTACGGGCCTGGGTGACGGTGGACGGTCGTACTGAGCTCGTCCTCGAATACGAGGATGTCAAGTTTCACCAGATCGCCAGTAATGGAATCCTGTGAACCGCTCCGGAAAGACCGGAGAAGGTTTCCAGCCGGGGCGATTCCGGCAGCTGAAATGGGCCGAAACGTACGGTGGATGCAAGACGCACAGCGCTGCCGCACCACGCGACATGTGCATCTTCACCGACCATAACTATGAGTGTGCCAGGACGTTGAGTCTTCTGCGTATCCGGCCGCTACGTCCGAGTGGATCGGGTGAGCGAGATTCTCAGCCCCGCTCGCCCCGCCAGCTCATTCTTCAGCGAGCCTTGCGGAAGCGGGTGACCGCGGAGTGAAGATTGCGGCGATCCGCGCCTCGAGCGTCGCCAGATTCGCATTCACATCCTCGCGCACGTCCAGCGCATGCACCTCCAGCAGACTCGCGGACATTCCAACGGTGAGGGTTCCTGGCAGGAGACTCACCACCGCCGCGAAACAGGCTCTCGGAGCACCAGCCGGCAGAGTGGTGTGATAGCTGAGCACGGCCGGCGCGATGGGCAGCCGCGGATCGAGGGCCCGGCGTGCGACGTCCAGGCCCGCCAGCATGGAACGGCCAAGGAAGAACAACGCGAAGCCGAGCAGTCCGGCCGGCACAAGCCGCCATGCGCTCGGCCGTGTAACACGAAGGCTCGCCGCAGCTGCCCCCAGCAGGACCGCCCCGGCCAGCGGAAGGTTTGTGACGCTCCCGTCGGCCAATGCCCACCACACGCCGGCGAACAGCGCCAGCCGCGTTGCCAAGGCGCCTGCCACTCGGCGTGCCGGATCCCGGGGAGGGGAAGTCATCGCGTACCGAGTGCCACCGCACCGGCCAGGACGATGACGAGGAGCAGGAAGAGCAAACCGACCGCATGCCAGCGCGAGAGACGCAGCTCCATCGCCTGCGGCAGGCCCACGCTTTCATCCGCGGCGTAGAGTCCGTACCACTTCGAGCCGAGACTCACGACAGGACGCGTCTCGGGAATCCGCGGTGGCTCGAGGCGCGCGCGCACGAGCCCCAGCAGGCGCTCGACGGGGACCAGGAGGTCGCCCGGTTGCACGTGCAGGCGCCGCGGATCGAACCGGCCGCGCCGAAGTAGCAGGAACGTCACCCATGCCAGCACAGCTCCTCCCACGATCGGCCAGATCGCCACCCAGACGGCCTCCGTCGTGGGAACCGTGGGCGGATAGCTCTCCACATCGTAGTGCGAGGGAACCATCCAGACGATCGTCGCGACCGCAATGAGCAGTATCGCCCATGAACGCCACAACGGTGAACGACGCCCCACCTGCGGAGCGGGCACCGACGCCGCGACGAGCAGAAGGACACGCGCCATTAGCAGCGTAGTGCCGAGCGCGGCGAGGCCCAGCAGGACATCCAGCTCTATGGGCCATCGCAATGGCGACAGAGGAACGACATCCTTCAGGTACTGCTTCGCTATGCCGCCACTCGTGAAGGGGGCGCCGGCAAGCGCCAGCGCCGCGAACAGCATGCCTCCCATCGCGAATCGGCGTTGGCGTTGGCTTCGCACCTCCGCCGTAACACCCACGCCAAGAAAAAGTGCTCCCTTGGCGAGTCCGTGATGCGCCACGTAAGCCAGGCAGGCTGTCAGCGCAAGCGGCCAGCCATCAGGTGATGCCAATCCAATACCGACCGTCACGTTGATCAATCCCATCTGGCTGATGCTCGAGTAGGCGAGGGCCGTTTTTGCGTCACGTTGCGTGACGCCCACAGCAACGCCGAAGAAGGCAGCGACCAGGCCGGCCGTCACGAGCGCGACGCCCCATCCTTCCAGCGACACGATGCCGAGAGGAAGAAAGCGAAGCCAGCCAAGGAGCCCGGCCTTGATCATGCTGCCACTCAGCACCGCGCTTGCCGGTGTTGGTGCCACCGGGTGCGCAAGCGGCAGCCACACGTGCAGAGGAAGAGCGCCAGCCTTTATCCCAAAGCCGCCGAGAAGCAGGCCGATGATGAGATTGCGATGCGGGGACTCGGCTACGGCGCGCGCGACGTCTGACAGGCCAAGCGACGACGCTCCCAGCGCGACGGTAATGAACGCTACCACGAGCATCGTTTCGCCGATAACTGACATCACCAGGTAGATTCTGCCGGCGCGGCGCGCCTCCGGTGTCGCGGTGTGCACGACCAGCCCATAACCGGCGAATGTCATGACCGCAAAGGCGGCATAGAAGGATGCAAGATCCTGCGCGACGATCAGCCCGATGTTGCCGGAGAGAGTGAGTAGGTGAAAGGCAAAATAGCGCGTCTGACGATCATCCCCAGCAGTGTAGTGGCGCGCATACTCGCCAGCGGCGCTCCAAAGCACCGCGGTGAAGATGAGAAAGACGCGCCCGATCGAATCGAGACCGACACGGCCGCCGAGCAGGAGCCATTCCAGTGGAAGCGGCGCGGCGGGCAGCGGCCAAAGCGCCAGAGCCAGAGCGGGCAGCGGGGCCAGCCACGCGCCGCGGATGGCGACGCGCCGCCCTGGCACGGTCAGCATCGACAGCGCCATCGCTACTGGCAGAGCGACTGCGAAAACGAATGCGCCGCTCACGGCCCGTACATCGTCGCAGCCGCAAGACGGGCGAGACCAAGGGGCCCAAACCAGACACCCGCAAGCAACCCGGCGCCAATCGCGAGCAGGGCGGTGATGACAGGAGGACTCAGAAGCATCCAGTTCGCCTCGAGCCTCCGCCCGGCATGCCCCCATTCCTCGCTTGGCTCACCGAACCAGGCCATGCCAATGATTGGCAGAAAGTAGAGCGCGTTCAGAAGACTGCTGGTGGCAAGCACTGCGAGTACCCACGTCTCTCCCGCCGCAAGACCGCCGAGCCCCAGGTACCATTTGCTGATGAAGCCCGCCACCGGTGGAATACCGATCATCCCGAACGCGGCGATCGTGAATGCCGTCATGGTCACCGGCATTCGCAATCCGATCCCTCGCATCTCGCTCACGCGGTGTATGCCCAGCGTCTCGGCGAGCACCCCGGCGCAGAAGAACAGGGTGATCTTCATGATCCCCTGGTGCATCAGATGCACAATGCCGCCGGTCGTGGCGAGCGGACCGAGGATGGCCGCCCCCAACGTGATGTAGGAGAGCTGACTCACGGTCGAGTAGGCAAGACGCCGCTTCAGATCATCCTGCATCACCGCGCGGACGGAGCCATAGATGATCGTGACGCTGGCCAGCATCGCCAGCGGTGTCAGCAGGCCGAGTCCCGCCGCCGTCTCGACGCCGAATATATCATGCACGACGCGCAGGATGCCGAACGCACCCGCCTTAACCACTGCCACCGCATGCAGGAGGGCGCTCACCGGAGCCGGCGCTACCATGGCCTCAGGGAGCCAGCCGTGCAGCGGCACGAGGGCTGCCTTCACTCCCAGTCCTGCAATGAGCAGCACGAAGATCGCGATGAGCTGCCCGCCATGCGCTTCCAGCACCGGCGCGACGATGCCACCGGGCGTGAAGTCAGCCGGTCCTGTCAGGATGTGCAGCCACACAGCTCCGGCAAGCAGCACGGTGCCGCCCGTCAAGGTGTACAGCAGATACGTTCGACCGGCGGCGAGCGCCCTGGCCGTTCCGCGGTGCACGACGAGCGGATAGGTCACGACTGTGAGCAGCTCGTAGAAGACGAAGAAAGTGAGGAGGTTCCCCGCCAGCGCGATGCCCATCGTTGCGGCCACACAGAGACTGAAGAAGCCGAAGAAACGGCTGCGATTCGGCGACCCCTCCAGGTAGCCGATGGCGTACACCGTCGTGATCAGCCAGAGCACGGCGGACAGTGCACCAAAGAGCAGGGCCAGGAAGTCGGCACGCAGCACGAGCTCCCATCCCGGCATGAACGCCAGGCGCGCTTCGAAGTGCTCGCCGCGCGCCGTCCCCAGGATGAGCAGTGCTACCAGAAGCACCTTCACCAGCGCACCAGCCATGTTGAGCGCCGTGCGCAGTTGGGCACGCGATTCTCGTAACGGGAAGATCAGCAACCCCGTTACGAAGGACGTGGCGAGTACCAGCACTGGGAGCGCCGACTCCCAGCTCATTCACCGACCTCCAGAGGTGCCTCGAACGGATTGCCGGTTCGCAGCAGCTCCAGCGGTTCGATCGCGCGAACCCCGAGCAGCAGCGCCGCGAGCGCGAGCGCCATGGCTGTGTACTCCAGCATGCGCGGGACGCGCTTCAGCACCGCCTCCTTGTCGCGCCGCTCCTCTGACAGCTCCTGTCCGAGCACCAGGAACACGTAGCCGGCGGTTAGAATGCCACCGATGATGATCACCACTGCCCACCACCACTGTCCGCTGGCGATGCTCGCCGAGAGGAGCAGCCACTTGCCGATGAAGCCGCCGCTGGGCGGCAACCCGATGAGGCTCATTCCGGCAATGCCGAAGGCATATGTCGAAATCGGCAACTTGGATGCGATCCCGCTGATACCGGGCAGCCGGTCATGACCCAGCGCACGCGTGATCGTCCCCGCAGCAAGAAACATCGCCCCCTTGGCGCATGCGTGGGACAACAGCAGATAGATCCCTCCCCTCCATGCATCGAGGGCCCAGGGAGGAATGCCTGTACCGCTGCCCTGTGCCAGCGGGATGACCAGAAAGACGTAACCGATCTGGCCCACGGTGGAGTAGGCGATCATGACCTTGAGGCGCTGCTGCCGGATGGCCTGGAGCGATCCCCACACGATCGCCAGGGCGCCCAGCGTGCCGATGATCTGTCCGGCCTGGTGGGTCACCACGGGCGAGAATGCCTCGAACCAGAGGCGAAGAAAGACATAGAACGCCGCCGCCACCACGAAACCGGAAAGCATGGCGCTGACGTGTGCCGGTGCAGTCGAATGCGCGCCGGGAAGCCAGAAGTGCAGGGGGAAGAGAGCGCTCTTCATGGCGAGACCGACGCAGGCAAATCCGACTGCCGACCAGGCAAGGGGACCGGGCGAGAGGCGTGCGCCGATCAGGCGAAGATCCAGCACGTGCGTATCCGCATACATGAGTGCCACCGCCAGCAGAAACGCCACGGACCCGAGAAAAGCGGCGAGGAGATAGCGCATCGCGGCGCGTCGTGCAGCGGCCGAATTCGCCAGCACCACCAGCGCGACCGACGCGAGCGTCAGCAGCTCCAGCGTCACGTACAGGTTGAACACGTCGGCAGAGAAATAGAGCGCCTGGAGGGCGCCCAGCAGGAAGAGCCAGCACGGCCAGAAGGTATCCTGCGCGCGCCATGCGCCAGGCTCGCGTTCCTCGATGAACGATTCCGCGTACAACGTCGCAGGCAGGGCGACAGCTGCCGTGATGAAGGCCATCGCCGCAGCAAACCCATCCACGTGCAGTTCTATGCCGAGTGGTGCGCTCCACCCACCGATGGCGTATCGCGCGGCACCCGCTTGCCATACCTCCAGGATCAGGACACCCGTGCAGATCACCTGCGCGGCAACGGCGACGACGGCGACCACCGCGGCGCCCCTGGCACGGGGCAGAAGCAGTATGACGGTTCCCGCCAACAGCGGCAGCGCGATTGCCAGCGGCGCGGCACTCACCCCGGCGGTGCTCCGTCATCGCCCGCCTGCTGCGTCCCGTCGCTCTCCAGTCGCCGCGCCAACCCGACGGCGAGAGCCGTGACGCTCACGGCGACCACGATCCCGGTAAGCACCATGGCGTGCGGTACGGGATCGGGAAATGGATCGGCGTTCCGGTAGGAGAGCGTAATCAGAAACAGGAACACGGCGCTCCCCATGACGTTCAGAGCGAGGAGGCGCTGGAGGAGCCGTGGCCGCACTATCGCCGCAACGGCACCGAGGGCAAACAGCAGGGCCGCGACGGCGGCATACAGCTCGGCCGCATACGTCACGGCGACGCGGACGTAGAGGAAGCTCGCGATGCGCCGGCGGCCCGAGCGGCCGCAAACAGCAGCGCCAGCGCAGTAGCAACGGTGATGGTGACGGCGATCTCCACGATCAGGATCACGACGCTTGCCACAGCGCCGCGGTACTCCAGCATCGAACGTGCGAACACAATCGGGAGGAGGGCGGCCGCGAGAAACGCCGCGAAGCCCGACGCGAGGAGCAGGCGAAAGGTTAGTGAGGGAACGGTGGCGGTCGTCCACCGTGACAGCAGCAACAGAACGACGCCCGCCGAGCCGATCACCGCGCCGGCCTGAAACGCGCCACCAGGCGCCCAGGTGCCCAGCCACAATAGCAGACCGGCTACCAGGACCATCGCAGGAATCATGACGGAGAGCAGCGCATCTGTGACCTCATCCCCTTCGGCAGCAGCTGACACTGGTGCTCCCCGATCCCCGGCCGCCGCGAACGCGCCGAGAACGGCGAGCACGAGCACTCCCGTCTCCAGCCACGTATCGTAGACACGAAAGTTCAGGAGCACCGCCGTCACTGGGTGCCGCACACCTGACTCGCCGATAGCGCCAGCAGCGGAGGAAGCCAGTCCGCCTCCCCTACCGATGGCGGCGATGCCGGCGAAGAGGAGCGCTACCATGGCCGCGCCGAGCGCCAGAATCAGCACATCGCCGGTGGCAGGGCGCTGCGACCCCTGCTCGCTGGCCGCCACGCGTCGGGTCGCATCGATCAGCAGAGCGCCAGTAAGGCCGGCACCGATGGCCGCTTCGGCTAACGCGATATCCGGCGCGCGCAGTCTCGACCAGACCAGCGCCATGAGGAGGCCGAAGGCGATATAGAGCACGATGCCGGCGAACAGATCAGATGAAAACAGCGCGCGCCACGCCACGCTCACCAGCGCGATCACCAGGAGCACGTCCACCACGAGCTCGGGAATCACGATCTCTCGTCCTTCAGCCCACTCGTTCGGCTACCAATGAGATAGGAGGCCGCCGCGCTGCTGACGAGAGCGAGCAGCCAGATCAGCACCAGCTTCACTCCGACAGCGATGGTTCCGGTGATCGCGAGCAGCCCGGCGATGACCAGGCCCAGCCCCGCGGTATCCGCCTTGGCTACGGCGTGGAGCCGCGTGCGCGCATCCGGAAAGCGCAGCACGCCGATAGTGCCGGCGAGAAAGAAGACGCCGCCCGCGCTCAGCAGCAGCACGCTGACGATCTCGCGTATGATCACGGTGCCTCTCCCGTGCCTCTTCCCGGTAATCCACCGCGCGCGAAGACAACGGCGTTTACCGCGGCAAGAACGCTGAAGACCAGCGCGACATCGCGGAGCGCAGCCACCTGCAATCCCTCGGCCAGCACGAGCAGAATCGCGGCTCCCGTCGTCCCGAAGAGCTGCGCCGCGAGCATGCGATCCGCTCGGCTTGGACCTCGGAGAATGCGAACGAGGCCGCCAGCGAGAGTTGCGAGCAGGAATGCCGCGAAGGCGATGAGGAAAGCCGACATTTGGGGTTAGGCTAGCGCTCGCCGCCCCCAGGCGGAAGGCGCCGGCCGGGACGGACCAGGGGGTGACGAGAGCCCTGTGGTCGAGGTCGTACTGCTGCAGGACGGGCCGGCCAGACTGATGCTTGCCTGAGCACGGCGCCCGTTATACGGTTGAGAGAGCGGTTTGCATCTGCCGCCCTCCGCCGAGTCGTTCGTACTTACCTGGAATCACGCAGACATGGCGAAAGCCTTCCCACCTCGGTCGAACGCTCGCGGCACCGTCATTCAGATGGTGCCGTTAGCCGTGCTGGGGCTAATGGCTCTCTCCGGCTGCGACAGAGACGATCCGACCGGAACGGGCTCGGGAACGCTTCAGGTAACGGTCAGTGGTCTATCCGGAGGCGCTCAGGCGAGCGTCCGCGTTACCGGACCGGGTAACTACAACAGGTTCATCAGCGGCAGCACCACACTCAGCTCACTGGTGCCAGGTGAGTACACCATCACTGCGGACGACGTGATCCCGCTGGAGGTCTTCGCGCCGGCGCCGCGAATACAGACGGTTTCCGTTGGAAAAGACGCTGCCTCCGCGATCGTGACATACGCGCAGATCACCGGCTCCATCGCGGTGAACGTCAGCGGTCTGCCACCGGCAGGAACGCCCACCATTACCGTGAAGGGGCCTGACGGTTTTCAGCAGCAGATCACATCGAGCCGCACGTTGAACGCGCTGGTGCCGGGCCAGTATTCGATTCTCTCGACCGCCGGAACGGCGGGGAGCTGCGAATTCGCGGCAGGATCGGATTCCATTACGGTGACGGTGAACGCGGGCTCTGCTCTGTCGGCGACGGTCACATACACGGCAGCAGCTTCGAACGGTTACAACATGTGCATTGAGGGCGCCTACCTTGTGCAGGCGGTACAGCACCCGAGTGCGGCGATAGCTCTCGTGGGGGGGCGGGAGGCACTGGTTCGGGTGTTTGTGCGAGGCAGCGAGCCGCGGCAGGCGGCACCGAGCGTGCGCGTCCGTTTCTTCGAGGGCGGCGTGCCGGTGCACACGGTGGTCATTCCGGCGCCAGGCAACGTCCCGGTGAATCCGGACGAGGGCAGCCTTTCCACCACCTGGAACGCGCGTGTACCTGGCACGGTCCTGCGACCCGGCGTCACGATGCGCGTCGAGCTGGATCCCGATGAGGTCGTACCGGAGAACGACCGCACGGATAACGTCCTTCCAAAGGACGGTACTCCGATGCCGCTCGATGTTCGCTGGGTCGTTCCGGCGCGCATCCGCTTCGTGCCAGTTACCCAGCAGACCAACGGGACGACCGGCTCCGTCCACGCCGACAACATCGGTGACTTCCTTCGCGTGTCCCGCAGACTGATGCCACTGGGCCTGATAGATGCCGATTTGGGCTCACCACTCGTCACTACTGGGCCGGCAGTTCAGCCACAAAACGCCAATAACGCCTGGCAACGCATCCTCCAGGAGTTGGAAGCCAAACGAATGCTGGAAGCCGAGCCTGGCCAACCGCCGCGCCACTACGTTGGCGTAGTGCAGACCGGCTACAACAACGGCGTAGCCGGTCTCGGATATGTACCGGGCTGGTCTGTGGTCGTGTGGGATCACCTGGGCTCGCATCTCTCCGCCTCGTGGGTGCTTGCGCACGAGTTGGGGCATAACTGGAATCGGTGGCATGTGCTCGGTTGTCAGAATCCATCCAGCGTGGATACATCCTACCCGTACGAGAACGGAATCATTGGTGTCTTCGGGTATGATCTCGACACGGATGCTCTCGTGACGCCGGATCGTCAGGACATCATGAGCTACTGCACCGCGCAGTGGATCAGTGATTACAACTATAGGGCTATCTTGCAGTACCGCGGTGTCAGCAGCGCAGAACCTGCCATTGCCGCGTCATCCCTGGCGCAGGATGTGATGGTCGTTTGGGGTAGCGTCCGGGAAGGTCGTGTGGTACTGGAGCCGACGTTCGTGACGCGCGGCTATCCCATGCTCCCCTCGCGGGGTGGGAGCTACCGTGCGGAAGGACTGGACGGCGCCGGTGGCAGGATCTTCTCCTTCTCGTTCGAGCCTTCGGAGATCGCCGATCTTCCCGGGGAGCGCGAGCAGCAGTTCGCGTTTGCCGTGCCACTTCCGGCGGGCGCGCGCGAGCGGCTCGATGGCGTGCGCGTGGCCGGCGTGGCGGGTGAGGTGAGACGCGCGTTACGGACCGCTCCTCCAACGGCAAGGCAGGTCCAGGCCGTCGTCCGGCGCCTGCCCGGGAATCGGGTCGAGCTCCGCTGGGATCGCACGCGGCATGAAGCAGTGCTCGTGCGCGACCCGCGAACGAGAGAGGTCATCGCCATCGCGCGCAATGGTGTCGTAGAGATGGTCACGGCCGCATCGGAGCTGGATTTGATCCCCTCCGACGCGCCACGGGCGACCTCCCGGCGGCTCACGATTCCCCATATCCAGTAGTACGTGAGGTTCCGAAGGCAGAGCACCGTCCGCTTCCTCGTTCTCGCCGGCATCGCCTCCGTAGCGGCCTGCAACGGCCGTCAGGAGGAGCCAGACGACACGATTGCCCCCGTACGGAATGCGAGTGTCATCGAGGTCACGCTCGAACGCACAGCCTGCCTCGGCGGCTGTCCGATCTACCGTCTCGAGATGGATGGCTCGGGACTGGTTCGGTACGAGGGCATCGCCTTCGTCGAGCGCATTGGCGTGGACTCCGCGCGTGTCTCGTCGGATCAGGTCCGAGAGGTAATTGGCTCGGCTGAAGCACTCGGCTACTTCGCCCTTGCCGACAGCTATCGTCAGGGGGATGCCACCTGCGCCGAATACTTCCCCGACAGCCCTTCGGTCATCATTAGCATTACCGCCGACTCGCTTCACAAGCGTGTGACGGTGGACCACGGCTGCATGAGCTTCCCGCCGGAGCTTCCGCAGTTGGCCGAGCTCATCGACCAGGTAGCGGGGAGTGCGCGCTGGCTCGGTCGCTGATCAAACAGCCTTGCTTCGCGCATATCATGCACTTTGCTCTCCACGTATTATCCGCTAGACTTCCGCCCCACTGCATCACGTCGTCGTCCGAGCGCAGGCGGTCGGATGACGTCCCGCACTCGCTGCGATGATCGAGATAACTCCGGTTCGCTCGCGCCGGGATCGGCGCGCCTTCGTAGAGCTGCCGCACCGCCTCTATCGGGATGATCCGCTCTGGGTCGCCCCGCTGCGATCTGATGTGCGGGAGATGCTCGACCGGCACCGACACCCCTTCCATCTCCACTCACAGGCGGAGTTCTTTCTGGCGCGCGATGAGAAGGGGCGCGTGAGGGGCCGCATCGCCGCCATTCGCAATACGCGTCACCTGGAGCAGCACGGGGACGGCGCCGGCTTTTTTGGCTTCTTCGAGAGCGAGCGGGACGACGCTGTAGCTGGTGCCCTGCTCGAAACCGCAACGGCATGGCTGAAGGAGCGCGGGCTCATCACAATGCGCGGGCCAGCGAACTTCTCGAGCAACGAGGAGTGGGGCCTGCTCGTACGCGGCTTCGAGCAGTCGGCCGTAGTGATGATGCCGTACAATCCCCCGTGGTATGCGGACCTGCTCGAGAGCGCTGGTTTACAGCGCGCCAAGGATCTTCTCGCCTACTGGCTGGAGAGCAAGTCCATACCGGATCGGTTGCTCCGCGGCGTGGAGCTGGCGGAGCGTCGGCACGACGTGACGATCCGGCAGCTCGACAAACGTCGTTTCGAGGACGAAGTGCAGATCCTGCGTGAGCTCTACAATTCCGCCTGGGAGAAGAACTGGGGAGCCGTTCCGCTCACGGCCGAGGAGTTCTCGTATGTTGCGCGCAAGCTGCGCCCCGTTGTCGAACCGTCACTCATCGCCTTTGCATCCGTGGGCGGTACGCTGGCCGGGTTCTGCCTGGCGCTTCCCAACTTCAACGTGGCGCTCGCGCACATGGGAGGACGCTTGCTGCCCCTCGGGTGGGCAAAAGGCTTGTGGTACGGCCGGCGGATCGATCACGTTCGCGTGCTCGCCCTCGGCGTGCTTGAACCCTACCGCCGTACTGGAGCGGCGGAGGCACTCTACGTCCATCTCTTTCGCGCCGGCGCGAAGCGCGGCATCCACAAGGGCGAGTTCTCCTGGGTTCTCGAGGATAACGCCAGCATGCGCAGTGCACTCGAGAAGATGGGCGCACAGCCATACAAGACCTATCGGCTCTATGATCGGAGCCTCGGGTGATGGCGCAGAACCGCATCACATACGTCACCGGCGCCACCGGCTTCATTGGCAGCCACCTGGTGGAGTCGCTGATCGCATCCGGTGATGAGGTGCGCTGTCTGGTGCGCCCCGGAAGCCGCAGGCGCTGGCTGCCCCCTGGCGTCGAGACGGTGACGGTGGACAGCAGTGACGCGGAAGCGATGGCGCGCGCCCTCGACGAAGCAAGCATCATTTATCATCTGGCTGCGGCGACGTCAGCCGTCGATTCTGAGGGCTATCGCCTGGCGAACACGCAGTTCACGCGCTCGCTCCTTGCAGCGGTGCGCCAAGCGTCACCGCGGGCGAGGGTGGTGCTCTGCTCGACCCTTGCCGCCGGCGGACCAACGCGCAATGGACGCCCCCTTACCGGTATGGAGACAGCCGCGCCGATCGGACCGTACGGCTCCAGCAAGCTCGAGGCGGAGCGCATGCTCGCGGCATCGGGGCTGGAGCACGTGATCGTCCGCCCGCCAGCGGTGTATGGCCCCCGCGACCGGGAAATCTTTCAGGTTTTTCGCTTCGCACGACGAGGCATCGTTCCCAGCTTCGCGCCGCCGGGCCAGCTTCTCTCCCTGGTTCACGTCCACGACCTTACGGCGGGGCTGCGGCTGGCCGGCCTGCGTGGCAACCCTGGAGCGATGTATTACCTCACTGATGGTCCTCCACACAGCTGGCGTGAGATCGTCGCCGCCATGGGTGCTGCAGTGCAGCGCCAGGTGCGATTCGTTCGGCTGCCGCTGGCTCTGGGCGGGGCGGCCGCTCGCATATCCTGTACGGTGGCACGGATCACGTCGACCAAGCCGCTGTTGACGCCGGAGCGGATCGGCAACATGGCGGAGGCTGGCTGGACGTGCGATGACACGCGGGCGCGCGCGGAACTCGGGTACCAGCCGGAAATTTCACTGCAGGAAGGCATGAAGCAGACAGCCAGCTGGTATCGTAAGGAGGGGTGGCTGTGATGGACCGCCCGCGGGTGCGGCCGCACGAGATGCTGCTTGCCGGTTACTTCGCCGTCACCGGCGTGATGATCGCCGTGCGCGGCCTTCCCGACCGCCAGTGGGTGCCGCTCCTGCTCCTGCACGTGGCGGCAATCGGGCTGTGCCTGCTCGCACTCCCGCAGCTTCGCGAGCGCGGCTGGCGCGGCGCTGTTCGCGCCTGGCTCCCGGTCGCGGCGCTGCCGCTCGTGTACAAGGAGGTGGCGGTTCTCAACACGCTGTTCACCTCCGGCTATCACGATGTCCCAATCCAGGCGCTGGAGCAGGCCATCTTCGGCACGCAGACCGCCATGTCTTTCCGGGCAGCGATGCCCTGGAAGCCGCTCTCGGAGTACCTCCACTTCGGATACTTCGGCTACTATGCTCTTTTTCCAGTCCTCGGCGGGGTGCTCTATCTGCGCAGGAGGTTGCCGGAGTATCAGCTGGCGCTGACGGTTCTGCTGGGCACGTTCTTCACCTGCTATCTCGTCTTCATCGCCTTCCCGGTAGCGGGACCATGGTACCACTTCCAGCGCCCCGTGGCAGCGGAGGTCGGGTGGATTTTCCCGGCGCTCATTCATGCCGTGCTCGAGCACGGCGCCGCCAAGGGCGCCGCCTTTCCCAGCTCGCATGCGGCAGCCGCTGTCGCCATTTGGCTCGTAGCATGGCAGGTGGAACGTAAGGTGTTCGCCGTCCTGGCGGCGGTGGTCCCCGCACTGGTGGTAGGGACGGTGTACGGCGGATTCCACTACGCCGTCGACGCCGCTGCCGGCGTGATCGTTGGCGTAGTCTGCTACGTCGTGTTCTCGCGGCTGCACACGACGCTCGCCGGCCGGAATGGACAGGACGCGCCGGTGCGAGTGGGCGACGACGTCGCGTCACACGCAGCAACACGTGCGCGCGTCGCTCGCTGAGGAGAGGGACGCGTCGCTCCAGCGCTTCACTTGCACCGACGCCGAGCGTAACTTGTGGCGCGGCTGCGGCCGTACACCAATTCAAATCAGGCGCCTCGCACCGAGCCCCGAGCCTCACTGATGCCGTTCGCCATATCAGCCCGCACCGATGCGCCCGCTACGGTGGATGCTCCGTTGCTCGTTATCGCGCTTCGCCGCGGCGCGGTGCTGGACGATGCCCTTCGCGAGCTGGATCGCCAGCTCGGTGGAACGCTTGGCCGCACGCTGGAGCGGGGTGATTTCCGAGGCGAGCGCGACGAGTTGCTGCATCTCGCGGGCGGCGCAGGTGGCCCTGGTCGAGTGCTCCTCGTGGGCATGGGTGATCCAGCCGACGCGGCAGGGGCGATCCGCCGCGCCGCCACGCTCGCTGGACGCCAGGCACGTCGTCTTGGCGTGCCGGTGCTCGCCTGGTATCACGGCGAGCAAATGGCTGGCGCCTCGGAGCGTGCCGCTATCGGCCTCCTGCTCGGTACATGGGAGTACACCGATCTGCGTACGCCACCCCCTGCGGACGAGCGCCGCCCCGAACCTGTCGAGGGACTCATCCTCACCGCCGACGCGGCGGGAGTTTCCTCCGGCATCGCCATCGGTGAAGGTATCAATCTCGCGCGCCGCCTGGGCATGATGCCGGGCAACCTGTGCACACCCCAGCATCTGGCCGACACCGCACAGGACATCGCGCGGCGGTACGGCATGACGATCTCAGTGATGGGGCGAGCCGAGCTCGAGCAGGAGGCGATGGGTGCATTTCTCGCCGTGGCCCAGGGAACGCCACAGGATCCAAAGCTCATCACGCTCGAGCACCGCAGGGGTGGAGACGCCAACCCGATCGTTCTGGTGGGCAAGGGGCTGTGCTTCGATTCGGGTGGCATTTCCATCAAGCCCGCGCTGGGCATGGAGTGGATGAAGCTCGACATGTCGGGAGCCGGCGGCGTCCTGGGCGCGATGGAGACGATCGGGCGGCTCGAACTGCCAGTCAACGTTGTCGGACTTATCGGCAGCACCACCAACATGCCGTCGGGCACGGCGGTCAAGCCCGGCGATGTGGTGCGGAGCCACCTTGGCAAAACGATCGAAGTCATCAACACCGACGCAGAGGGACGCATGGTCCTTGCCGACGTCCTGTCATGGGCGCGGCGTCACGATCCCGCGGTGGTGATCGATGCGGCCACGCTCACGGGCGCGGTCGTGGTCGCTCTCGGCCATACAGCCGTGGGCGTCTTCAGCCCCGACGACACGTTGGTGGCGGAGGTGCTCGACGCTGGACGCCGGTCGGGCGAGCTCGGTTGGCGCCTGCCCGTGTGGGACGAGTTTCGCGAACTGATCAAGTCGGACATAGCTGACATGAAGAACAGTGGAGGACGCGCGGCAGGCGCGATCAGCGCGGCAATGTTCCTGAAGGAGTTCACGGACCAGTATCCGTGGGTTCATCTGGACGTGGCGGGCACCGCATACTCCGAGAACGACCTCGGCCATCTACCCAAGGGACCGACGGGCATACCAGTGGGACTCTTCGTGGAGTTCGTTCGCGCGAGGGCGGCTGGCGCGTGAACATGCGGGCGGCGGCGATTGTCCTGGGCCTCGGCCTCGCGGCCGGGGCCGTTTTGCCGGGGAACTCCGCTGGGCAGATAGTACCCGACACGACAGTTCAGCCCGCGCCCCCGGAAGCGGAACGGCAGGATACGGTCCCCGCTCCGCGCGATACCATGATGGCGCCCATCTCGCGTGCGGACCTTCCGGGTACCGTAGGAGTGAGCGAGCCCAATCGCTGGCACCGTCCCCAGTTCGTGGGCACCGGCTCGCTCTCACTGCTCGATCTGATCGAGCGCATTCCCGGCGTTACCAGCTTCCACACCGGATGGATCGCATCCCCAATGCACGCCGCGCATCTCGGAAATGCGGCGCGCGTACGTGTCTTCCTTGATGGTGTCGAGCTGGTGCCGATGGATCCGCGCATCGGTCTCGTGAGCGAACTGCACGACGTTCCGCTGTGGGCGCTGGAGGAGGTCTCCATCGAGCGCGGTGCGGACGAGGTGCGAGTCCATGCGCGTACCTGGCGAGCAGACCGTACCACCACGTACACCCGCACCGATTTCGAGACGGGCGATCTGAATACGACTCTTTACCGTGCGTTCGCTGGCCGGCGGTGGCGCGGTGGCGCGGCGGTACAGGGCGCCATTGAGCAGTATGCAACATCGGCTCCCGCGGGACGCGGCGGCGGCGATCAGTTCACGCTCTTCGCACGCGGGGGATGGGCGCGCGGCCACTGGAGTGCGGATGCCACCGTGCTGGATGCCCGGCGCACGCGCGACGCTCATCCGAGATTGATCGGGACCGGCGCTATGCCGCGCTTCCGAGCCAACCGACGCACCGCTTATGCGCGCGTGGGATACGGCGACCCTGAACGGGGCGGCTGGGCACAGCTCCTGGCCGTCACGCGTTCGTTTCGTCCGGAGGCGCAGGTGCAGACCGGCCAGGATCCGGTGCCCGACACCACTCGCTGGGATTCGCAGTACATCGCCGCCGCTGGACTGACAGTGGGCCCGCTCCGACTGAGCGCCACCAATCGGCTTCACGTGCTCGACAGCGAGGCGGTGAACGCCGTGGAGGGGCGCGCACTTGCCGGTGCCGGTCCGCTCTCGGCGTCGTTGCGCACCGAACGCCGCACCGGCGGTCTCAGCTCGGTGGAAGAGGCCACCGTCATGCTTGCGCCGTTATCTTTTCTGGCGCTCACCGCCGCGGCCGCGCGCCGCACGGCCGGAGTAGATGCGGTGGAGGAGGGAAGCCTCGTCACCGCGCGCGTGGAAGGCCATCTGCGGTTGGGCGGCGTGTGGCTGTCGGCTGGTGCCGTGCGCCGCGGAGAGACCCCCGTTCCCGGGCTCGCCGTGTTCGACACACTCTACGTGTCGGCGGTTGATCCGGAAGCCACGGGCATCATCGCCGGTGCGCGCGGCCGGATCTGGCGCGAGGTGGGTGCCAGCGTATGGCTGGTCCGATGGGAAGAGGCCGGCTGGTACCGGCCACAGCTTCAGGTCCGCAGTGAGCTCTTCGTCCGGACCATGTGGTTGAGCAGATTTCCGCGTGGCAACCTGGAGATCTACGCGGGCCTTACGCACGACCACCGCAGCGAGGTGTTCATCGCCCGCACGGACGGCGGGGATCTCTTTCTGGGCGCCGACGTGACCCCTCAGGTCGATCTCCTCACGACCCGAATCGAGGTGCGCCTTCTGGACGCCGTTGTCTTCTGGCAGCAACGTCTATTCGTGAGTGAGTTTCCGCAGTTCGTACCTGGTTACGTCCCCCTCCAGGCCGCCAGCCTCTTCGGCCTCCGGTGGAACTTCTGGAATTGACAAAATTGTTGTCATTGCGTAACTTAGAAGATTGCACATGATCAGTAGCATGACCGGTTTCGGCACAGCGGAAGGTGGGATCGGGTCTGCGCGAGTGGCGGTGGAGTTGAGAAGTGTCAACCACCGCTTCTTCAGCCCGAGCCTGAAGCTTCCCGCAAGCCTTGCTCGTTGGGAAGGCGAGGTGCGCGAGCTGCTCCGACGACGTATTGCGCGCGGGCACGTCACTCTCGTGGCGAGGTTGGAGCGGGAGATGATGACGGGGGCCGTGGTGCGTGAAGAGCGGTTCGCGGCCTACGTGCGGGAGCTGAGGGGGCTCCAGGAGCGCTACGGACTGACAGAGCCCCTGGACGTAGCGACGGTGCTGCGCCTGCCCCTGGTTGTTGCGAGCGATGGCTCCGATGACACCGAGGGGACGGTCGAGGAGCTTGCAAGCGTCGTCCAGAAGGCTCTGGAGCAACTGCTGGACATGCGGGAGGCTGAGGGCAAGAGGCTTACTGCGCTTCTCGAGCAGCGGCTCCGCACGGTCGAGGAGACACTCGTCCGGATCGAGCTACGAGCCCCGGAAAGGCTGGCAAGCGAACGGGAGCGCCTGCGGCGAGCGGTGCACGAGTTGGCGGAGGGAGTGGCCGTTGACGAGGCGCGGCTGGCGCAGGAGATGGCGATTCTCGCGGATCGAATGGACGTGAGCGAGGAGCTCGATCGATTCCGCTCGCACATCGTGGAGTTTCGCGCTGCTCTGCGCCGTGACACGAGGGAGCCCGTAGGCAAACGACTGGGCTTTCTGCTTCAGGAGATGCTCCGCGAGGCGAATACCACGGGAAGCAAAGCACGGGACGCGGTAATGCTGCACGACGTCGTCGCGATCAAGGAAGAGCTGGAGCGAATTGCCGAGCAGGTGGAGAACATCGAGTGAAACCGTTGCCGGTGATTCTCTCCTCGCCGTCGGGTGCAGGAAAGACGGCTATCAAGAATCGCCTGCTCGAATTGCGCGCCGACATGGGATACTCGGTCTCATGCACGACACGCTCCAAACGGGCCGGCGAGGTGGATGGTGAGGACTACTATTTCCTCACGCCCACGGAGTTCGTCCAGAGGCAGGAGCGCGCAGAGTTCGCCGAGTACGCAACGGTGCACGGCAATCTGTACGGTACGCTGCGTTCAGAGGTCAGGCGCGTGCTGAATGGCGGCAAGCACGTGATCATGGACATCGATGTGCAGGGAGCAGCACAATTCCGGCGAGCCTTTCCGGACTCGGTACTGATTTTCGTCATGCCGCCCTCTGCCGAAGCCATGTTGCGTCGCTTGCGCGCGCGCGGAAGCGAGGATCGTAGAACTCTTGCGGCCCGACTTGCGAGCGCGCTGGTGGAATTGCAGGCCCTGAACGACTATCACTACGTGGTCGTGAACGAGGATGGGCAGTTGGACCGTGCCGCGGAGCAGGTGTCTGGCATCGTCGATGCCGAAGGCCTGCGCCGAGACCGGCTGCACGATCTGGAGAATGATGTCCGGGCGCTGATCGAGCACCTGGAGCAGGAAGTGGCCACCTACAACAACGCAGAGTGACGCAATGCAAGTCTTCACCCCCATCGAAGTATCCCGCCATACGGCGAACAAGTATCTCGGCGTGCTCGTCGCCGCCAAGTTCGCCCGCATCCTCAACGAGTTTCCCGGCGGGTCGGCAGCGCGCGAGAAGAAGCTCACGACTCGTGCTCTCGAGGAGCTGACCGAGGGAGCGATCGAGTACCGCGTCGTTCCGCGCCGCCGGCCCTGAGAGGCAGCGTGCGTCCCTTCGACGGTCGTCGGGTTCTCCTCGGCGTCTCGGGGGGAATTGCCAGCTACAAGTCGGCGTGGCTGGCGCGTCTGCTCGTAAAGGATGGCGCGGAAGTGGATGTGGTGCTAACGCGAGGCGCAACGCAGTTCATATCGGGTATCACCTTCGAAGCGCTAACCGGACGTCCGGTCCACATGGACATCTTCGCGCCCGGTGGAGCGCTCGAACACATTCGATTGGCTCGGGACGCCCACGCCTTGGTCGTGGCACCGGCGACAGCGGACCTGATGGCGCGGGCGGCGCATGGACGCGCCGATGATCTGCTCACCGCCTGCCTGCTGGCAACGGAGGCGCCGGTGCTGCTGGTTCCCGCCATGAACGACCGCATGTGGGCGCACCCGCAGACAATGCGTAACGCCGCCCACCTGCGGGATCTCGGCTACCGTGTGCTGGACCCTGACGTGGGCATGCTGGCCGCGGGTGAAGGAAGTGGACCGGGACGCATGCCGGAGCCGGAAGCGATTCTGGCGCACATCGGTCGCCTGCTCGAAGTGCAAACGCTGAGTGGCCGCCGAGTGATCGTGACGGCGGGACCGACGCGTGAAGCCGTGGATCCGGTACGGTTTCTATCCAACCGCAGTACTGGCAGAATGGGCGTAGCGATCGCCGCCGCAGCTTGGCGCCGCGGTGCCGACGTGATCCTGATAGCAGGCCCTCTGGAGGTGGCGCCACCGATTGGTGTCACTCACGAGCCCGTGGAAACGACCGAGGAGATGGCGGAGGCAGTGGGCACGATGCTCGACAGCACCGACGTGCTGATCATGGCGGCGGCGCCAGCCGATTTTCGCGCCGCCGACGTGGCACCCGCGAAGATCAAGAAGAGCGAAACGCCCTCGCCGCTGGCGCTGGCGTCAACTCCCGACATACTGACGGTCACACGCCCTGCCCGGCGCCCGGGCGCGGTAATCGTTGGGTTCGCCCTCGAGACGCATGATGCGGTAGCGGCCGGACGCGCCAAGCGAGAGGCGAAAGGGTTGGATCTGGTCGTCGTGAACGACATTCGGGAGCCGGGCGCGGGTTTCGGCGTCGAGACGAACCGCGTTACGATTGTGTCGGAAGGCGGGCGTGTCGAGGAGCTCCCTTTAATGTCGAAGGCTGCGGTAGCCGACGCCCTGATCGATCGTATCGAGACGCTGCTGAATGAACGCTGAACAGCTCCTCCGTTTGTACCTCGAGCAGCGGCGCGAGATGGGAGAGCGCGAGCTCGTGCTCGATGATCTGAGCGTGGACGAGGTGCTCCGGATTGTCGGCGCTCGAGGGGGAGCAACTCCGGAGAGCGCCACCGGCGACAGTGCGGCCGCTGGCAGGGGAGAGACGGCGCCACCCATCGCGCCACGCGTACGCACGTTGCCACCATCCGGTGAGGACGCCGACTGGCGTGCAGCACTTCGGGCGTCTGGTGCTCAGGGTCCTGCCGCCCCGCGCAGTCAGTCTCCGGCACCAGGGTCTGCCCCTCCGCCTTCGGCGCCCAGGCCCGGTGCTCCGGGTCCTGCGTCTCCCGCCGATGACGCCATACAGTTCGAGGAGAGCTTACGCGGTGTCGAAACTCTCGAGCGGCTCGCCATGCTGGTTCGTGAGTGTCAGCGGTGTCCCCTCTACCGCGCGGCGCTCAATCCAGTACCCGGGGAGGGAAATCCGGCAGCGCGATTCATGTGTGTGGGGGAGGCACCGGGGGCGGCGGAGGATGAAACTGGCCGTCCGTTCGTAGGGCCGGCCGGCCAGCTCCTTACGAAGATCCTCGCGGCGGTTAACTTGAGGCGCGAGGATGTTTTCATTGCCAACGTCCTCAAGCACCGTCC
>CAZWSO010000022.1:0-24235 GCA_964636485.1 uncultured Gemmatimonadaceae bacterium | reverse complement strand
TCATCTCCCCGATCAAACCCAGCGCGATCGCCTGCACTCCCAGCACCGTCATCAGCACCGCCAGAAGCAGCAGCGGCCGACCTCCGATACCCTCACCTGCCACACGCTCGGCCAGCAACACCAGCAGCACGAGCGCTCCTGCCGCGGCGAGCATGCTGCCGATCAGCCCGAAAAACCGGAGGGGCTTGTCGGTGAAGCGCAGAAGGAAGAACAATCCGAGAATGTCCAGCATACGCCGAACGTAGACGCCTGGGCCGTAGATACGGCCGGCCTTGTCGCTCTCGTGCTGGGCAGCCGGCACCTCCTCCACTGCGTAGCCGTTGTACACAGCAAGGAGCGGCAGGAAGCGGAGAAAATCCCCGTAGAGCGGAATCTCCTCCAGCGTGCTCCGCCGTACGGCACGAACCCCGCAAGCCACATCGTGAATCCGGTCGTTGCCGAGTCTTCCGATGAAGAAATGAAGCGCGCGGTTCTGGAGCCGGTTCACGAGCGCATCCTTCCTCGGCCACCGGCGCGCCACGGCCAGATCGGCGCCCGCGGCGATCCGCTCCAGCAACAAAGGCAGCGCCTCCGGCTCCACCTGGCGGTAGGCGGGAAGCGTGAGGATTACATCGCCGCGCGTTTGGGGGAGCGCGAGCCGGAGTAGTGCTGTTTCGCCGACGCTGCGCCCCGATTCGATGACGCGAACCGGCTCGCCCTCCTCCGCCAGCAGCCGAACCTCGCTCAGTAGTCTGCCGAAGAACGGGTGCGCCACGAAGACGAACTCGAAGTCCTCTCCCAGGGCCCGGAGGGGGGCGGAGTACTCGCGATATAACTCGCCGAGCGGTTCCGGACGCTCCGTCACCGGAACGATGACGGATATGGCGGGCCGTCCTGCAGCCGGGGCGGCGGCGGCTCGTCGCTCCACAGCCTGCTCCCGCACGTTCACCATCAGGACGCTCCCATTCCCGCAGGCTCTTCGCCCGAATCGCCGCGGCGAGACTGGTGGAGCGCCACCTGGGCGATGAGACCGAGCATCAACAGGTAGAATGAAAGAGTCACCCAGAGCAGTGCCGCAGCCGGGAGCACGTACGCCCGATCCTCACGGACGCCGAAATGCTCGATTGAGAACAGCCAGTAGCCACCCAGTACCAGGGCGAAGACTAATGCGGCTGCCGAGCCCACCGCGAACAAGGTGAGCGGCCGCTCCCTGAAGGACGCGATCATCTTGATTGTGAGCAGGTCGGCCAGAATCTTTCCGATGCGCGACAACCCGTACTTGCTCTGACCGAACCTTCTGGGATGATGTCGCACGGGGATCTCAGTGATGCGCGCGCCCGCCGTGGCAGCAGCGAGCGCCGGAAGAAAGCGGTGCATGTCGGAGTACAGGTCGAGCTGGTCGAGGAGCGATCGCCGATATGCCTTGAGCGAGCAACCGTTGTCGCGGATGCGTACG
The DNA here is from genome assembly GCA_964636485.1 of uncultured Gemmatimonadaceae bacterium. GTDB lineage: Bacteria > Gemmatimonadota > Gemmatimonadetes > Gemmatimonadales > Gemmatimonadaceae > CAYXRS01. Next base: position 22,800 of record CAZWSO010000022.1, on the reverse strand, counting down.
CCGGTAAGCCATGCGATGAGACGATTGGCAACGAACGAAGGTATCTTCCGGGTGATGAGCTTGTCCTGCCGTCGCTGCCGGTACCCGGCAACGAGGTCGTAGCCCTCGTTCAGCTTCCGCACGAGCACCGGGATGTCGGCCGGATCGTTCTGGAGGTCGCCGTCCATGCTGACCACTACAGTTCCACGGGCATGGTCAAAGCCCGCCTGCATGGCCTGGGTCTGCCCATAGTTCCGGGCGAGCCGAACCAGTCGAATGCGCGGATCGTCCGCGCCCAAGGCATTCAGGCGCTCGACCGTCCGGTCCCTGCTTCCGTCATCCACCAGCACCACCTCCCAGGAGGGCTCCGCCTTCATTGCCTCCCGGATCGCGCCAATGAGGGGGCCGACGCTTTCCTCCTCATTGTACAGGGGCACCACGACCGAGAGTCGAAGATCGGCAGTTCTCATGTGGAGTTGGTCAGGGACGAACGAATACGACGATCCGCTGGTTGGTTGACGAACCAGGACAATCCGCCGAAAGCCCACCCGTCGTAGTCCAATCTGCCGTAAGAGGCGGCACAAAATTGCACGTGGCCGCTGGCTGTTCCACGGCGAGGCTCTTGCATGATTAGGGCCGCAGAACGGGCCCCAAGGCCCGTTGGAAGGCCGGTTCGACGCAGTACCGGCACCAGGAGCCACACCGATCTGTCGTTGGAGGTCCACACCCGTTGCCGGAGCGCTACTATCGGCCTCCTCGGCGGGAATGCAACGACATGTCTGGTGTCCCCTTCTGACTCACCGTCATGGGTCGCCACATGTCTATTGCCCCCTTGCTTTCGTCAAACGCCGTCGGGGTACCGCTGCCGGTCCCGTCAGCGCTTCCGGAGAATAACCCGGCCGCTCCCGATATCGAAACCGCCTCGGCCGCTTATGCCCTGCGCTTTGCGGGCGCAACCGGAGCGTTCCTGTTGGAGCGGCAGGCCGCCGCGGTCCGCTCGATCCTCGACCATGTTGGGGATCAACCCCTGCGTCTCCTGGAGGTGGGGGGTGGCCATGCACAGCTCACGTCGCTCTTTCTTCAGCGCGGCCACTTCGTCACCGTGCACGGCAGCGCCGCCGCGTGCTTCCCCAGGGTGCAGGTGTTGCAGGAAAGATTTCCGGAGCGAGTAAGCTGCCTAATGGGCTCCATTCGCCGCCTACCCGTCCAGGATGGAGAGTTCGACCTGGTGTGCAGCATCCGGCTGATGGGGCATGTGGCGCGCTGGCAAGATCTGGTGGAGGAGCTCTGTCGGGCTGCGCGACGGTTCGTGATATGCGAATTTTCAGTGCGGTGTGGCCTACAGCGGCTGGCGGGCGCACTGCACGCGATCAAGGTGGGTTTGGAACCCGATGCCCGTACCTTCACGGTCATAGGCGTGGAGGAGCTGTCGGCGGAACTGGCGCGCCATGGGTTCCGCATCGTGAGGCTCGAGCGGCAGTTCGTGCTGCCCATCGCGCTTCACCGGAAGCTCAAATCGCCCGAATTCTCCCGGTCCGTTGAGGCATTGCTCGATCAACTTGGACTCAAGGAGAGCGCGGGATCACCGGCGGTTTTTCTTGCGGAGCGCATTGCCTAGTGGAGCGAGCAGAGCAGCACGGTTCGATGATCGGCACCGATCACGGATCACGGCCCGCCAGCAACGCGGGACGTCCGCAACCCAACGCAATGGTGGCGGTTGATTCGAGAATGACGACGCCCCTGACCGCCAGGCCGGCGCCATCGCCCCGGCTCGGGCGCGTTCTCCTGGTGGCGCCACAGCCGTTTTTCGAACTTCGTGGTACTCCGCTCAACGTACTCCACATGGTGCGTACGCTGAGCGGTGCAGGCTATGAGGTTCACCTGGTGACGTACGGTCTCGGAGAACCGGTGCGGGTGCCCGGTCTGGTGCACCACCGAGGCCTGATGCCACCCGGCATTCGGGAGATCCCGATCGGCTTCTCGCGCCGCAAGGTGCTGCTCGATGTCCTGCTCGCCCCGCTTGTGTGGCGACTGCTGCTCTCGACGCGGTTTGATGTTGCGCATGCCGTGGAGGAAGCGGTTTTTTTCACGCTGCCCATGGCTCGACTGCGGGGTGTGCCGGTTATTTACGATCTGGACTCCTCGATCTCCCACCAGCTGGAGTACATGGGCGTGGTGCGGAGACCCTGGCTGCTCGACCGCATACGAGATATGGAGCGTGCCGCGATCCGGCGCTCGGCGCTCGCGCTGACGGTATGCCGATCGTTGAGCGAAACGGTGAGGGAAGCCGCACCCCTCGTTCCGATTGCCCAGGTAGAGGATTTCCCGCTGGATGAGGCTGTTCGACCCGCCCAGCCGGCCAAGGTACGGCGATTGCGAGAGGAGTTCGGGCTGGTGGGGTCGCCAGTGGTCGTGTACACGGGCAACCTCGAGCGGTATCAGGGTGTCGACCTGCTTCTTGCGGCGTTGCCGCTGATGGCGGCTCGCTGCCCATCGGCAAGGGTGGTTATCGTGGGCGGTGAGCAGCACCAGATCGCGAACGCGCGTGCAGCCCTGGCCGGATCTGCCGAAGGGGCAATCGTTCACTTTGCGGGGAAGCGCCCCGCTTCTGAGATGGCGGAGTTCATGGGGATGGCGGACGTGCTGGTGTCGCCGCGAAGTGAGGGGTTCAACACACCGCTCAAAATCTACAGCTACATGAGCGCTGGAGTGCCCATCGTCGCGACCGATCGGCTCACACATACGCAAGTTCTCGACGAGCAGTGCGCGGTGCTGTGCGAGCCTACCCCCGATGGTCTCGCGGATGCCCTCTGTCGCGTCCTTGCGGATCCAGCTGCCTATGCCTCTCTCGGCGTGACCGCTCGCGAGCGCGTCCGCAATCAGTACTCTCGGGCCGCCTTTGAGCGGAAACTGCTCGCAGCGTACGACCTGGTGATTGGCCGGCAGCCAGGTCCCGCGGGCAGCGGCGTATGAAAAACGATGGCTTGTGGTAGTGACTGGTCCAGAGCGTCATGACTAGACCCGAGCGTACCGGCGACGGAGACTGGAGTTCCGCCGGCACGGTGCTGGTCACGGGCGCGACCGGTTACACGGGAAGCCATCTTGCGCGGGCGCTCCTGCGGCGGGGCGCACGCGTGCGTGCGCTCGTGCGTATCCCGAGCCGCGCGACCGAGCTTATCGAAGCCGGGGCGGAGCTGAGCGAGGGGGATCTCAAGTCTGACGAGGCGCTCGCCCGGGCGATCGAAGGAACTTCGGTCATCTTCAACGTCGCAGCGCTGTTTCGGGAGGCGAAGTTCCCGGATGCCGAGTACGTGGCGGTGAACGCCGAGGCGCCGAGAAAGATCATGGAACTGGCTGCCGCTGCCGGTGTGCGCCGCGTGATTCACTGCAGCACCATCGGCGTGCACGGAGGCGTGAACGGCAAGCCAGCTGACGAGGATGCTCCGTTCGAGCCAGGCGACATTTATCAGACAACCAAGCTGGCCGGTGAGTTCGCGGTCAGGGAGGAATCGGAAAGGTTGGGCGTGCCGCTCACAGTCGTCCGCCCCGCTTCCATCTACGGTCCTGGCGACCGCCGCATGCTGAAGCTGTTCGCCGGAGTGGCTCATCGCCGCTTTCCCATGATCGGATCGGGAGAGGTGCTGCTTCACCCGGTCTACATAGATGATTTGGTGGATGGTATGCTCCTCGCGGCCACGCGCGAGGAGGCGATCGACCGGACTTACATCCTTGGCGGGAATAGCGCACTATCGCTCAACGAGATTGTTCGCATCGTTGCCGAGCTGGCTGACGTGCCACCGCCGCGATTCCACATCCCCGTTTGGCCGGTTTTCTTGGCGGCGGCGCTGTGCGAGGCAGTTTGCGTCCCGCTGCGAATCGAGCCGCCGCTGTATCGGCGCCGCGTCGCATTCTTCACGAAGAGCAGGAGTTTCGACATCTCACGAGCCCGCCGAGAGCTGGGCTACACTCCGCGGTTCTCATGGCGAGAGGGTGCCGAGCGTACCTTCACCTGGTATCGGACGGCGGGCTGGCTCTAGCCGGCTTTTTTCGCATCGTTGCCAGCATCATGTAGCCGGCTGACCATGGAATGAGCGAGTCCGCGGCCGCAAATGCACGCATGAGGGGATAGACCCGACGCAGCAGCGATGCACCGCTGCTCCCCACGCCATCTTCCGTCACCACCATCCCCTTTGTCGTAGATCTTGCCTGTCCCCGCGACTTGCGCAAATACGCCCAGTTGAGCGCGGTGTCCAGCAGGTGCGAAAAGAATCGCGAGTAGCTGCGCGCGCCGGTAAGCTCGACCGATGACGGCAGCAGCTCGCGCAGCGAGCTCGCCGTATAGCCATGGTGAACGTGACCGTGCCATTCATCGGTGAGCCCGAGCGCTCGACGCACCGGCTCGAGCAGGGAGAAACGCTGCGCGTGGGGCACGTTGAGCACCGCGCGACCGCCTGGGCGCAGGCACCTCGCGATCTCCTCCAGCAGTCGGCGATCGTCATCCATGTGCTCGAGCAGATCCACCACGACGACCAGGTCGAAGGAACCATCCGGGAATGGAAGCTCCGGCCCTGTGAGCCGGTGCACCTCTCCTCCCACCATGCGCCGAATTGCGGCAACGGTCTCATCGGTGAGATCCGCGCTGCTCCAACGGCCGCCACCCTCGCGGAAGAGGTGGCTGATCACGCCGTTGTCGGATCCCAGGTCGAGAGCGTCGAGGCCGGTTGTATCTCCAGCCGCCTCGGCGAGCCGGCGCCACTTGGCCTGCTTCAAGACCGATGCACCGAACAGCTCGAGCTGTCGAGCTCGGAAACCCGAAGGCTCGTCGCCGGTGTGCATCCCGCTCACGTGCTCCCCGCAAGAAGCTGACGGACCTCGTGCACCTCCTCCCTCGTGCGGTCGTCGTTCCAGCCCATGATTCCAGCCGCGATTTCCGCTGCGCGGCGCACCGCCTCCTCACCCGGCCACCCGACGGCGCCGACGTCCGTGCGCCGCATCAGAGCGTCGGTGAGATGTACGGCTCCTTCCCTCCTGAAGGCGTGCGCCACCTGCGCACCGATGGCGCGGCAGCCAGGCGCCAGCGGCTCGAGCAGGCCGGGCTCGGCGCGCGCCATCTCTGTGACCTCCCACGCGAGCGGGCCATACAGGTCGGGCAAGCTATCCGCCGCCTGGAGCTGTGCGGCCTGCCTTGAGCCGTCAGCCAGGTGGCCGGTTCGCTCCCGCCAGCCTGGGACTTCGTCCGCGGTCGGCTTCACCTCCGAACCACCAGGGGCTACCCCAGCCCCTTTTGCCCGGGCGCAGAGTGGCTCCATGCGTCCTGGCACTCGACGCCGCCCCCTCGGATGGAGGTGCCGCTCGCACATGTCCACGGCCCGTTGCGCCACCCGCCGGGCCGTGGTCCACTTGACGCCGACCATCGAGATCAATCCGGGGTTCCTCCCAGTGCGCGCGTGATCAATGAGGAGAGCGCGATCGAGGAGCACGACGCCCCGGCGCCCCAGATCCCGGGTCATCGGAAGCACCCCCGCATGGGCCAGAACGACCTCATCCTCGCGCAGGTGCAGCGCAGGGAGCGAAGCGTTGGCGTCACGGATGAGCGCCCGTGCTCTCTCTCCCAGGAGCCCGTCGCCAGGTGCTCGCGGTGCCCGGATCGGGGGCGCCCCGGCACCCGTCGGGCGTCGCGCCGCGTACGACGTGCCCAGTACCACGTGGTCGCGCCAGGGCACCACGAACAGCAATCGCGGTTCCGTGGGGTGGGCGAGCGCCAGCGCTGCGGTGGGTCCGGAACGTCGCAGTACCACATTCCATCCATCGGCCCACGCGCACGGCTCTGCCCCTGGATCGCCGATCAGCGCCGCCGTGCCGGTGGCGGTGGCATTCAGCACCACTCTCGCCCGGAACTCGTGGCGCTCGCCCGTCAGTGCGTCATGTGACTGAACGCCCTGCACCTGACCCGACTGATCCCGCAGGAGGCTGTCCACCGGAGCGTAGTTGCGAACTGCCGCGCCATGCGAGATCGCCTCGCGCAAGACCATGATGAGCAGCCGTTCTGGACTGATGATAAGCGCGTCGTACCACAGGGCGGCTTGGCGCGCGGCACCCCACCACTCGCTGCCGGCAACGTCCCGCATCCGGAGCTCGCCCAGTACGCTCCCTGGTGGGAGCGCCGCGCCATCGCCCGCGATTGCACGCACCGCCAGGTCGTTGATGCGAAGCGCCGCCGCATATGCCGGTACACGCGACGCCCCTGCCAGCGGCAATACGCACGGCAACGGGCGGACCAGGTGAGGGGCAAGGCGCATGAGCGTCGCCCTCTCGCGAATGGACTCTCGCATCCGTGGAAGATCCCCACGGGCGAGATACCGAAGGCCCCCGTGCGCGATGCGCAGGCTGTTGCCGGACGTGCCAGAACCGAAGTCGCCGCCTTCCAGGAGAAGCACACGGAGTCCGCGTCGAGCGGACTCCAGCGTTGCGAACGCACCGTGAATGCCGCCTCCGACAATCAGGATGTCGAACTGACCCTCCAGGTTGACCGGCGACGACCTCATCGGTGGACCACCGCGGCCGACCATTTGGTGGCAGCCGTTACGTTGCACGGATATTCTTCTCGTCGTGAAGCCATTGGAAGAAGACGGCGTGAAGGGGCCCGAGCGGCTGTCCGTGATGCATTGCATCGCGCCCGGCCCGTTTGGCGGGCTCGAGAGCGTGGTGAGGTCGCTGGCGGAAGGGGCGCTGGCACGTCACCATGATGTACACGTGGCGGCCGTGGTGGAAGACAGGGGCGATACGCATCCATATGTGCGGATGCTCGAGGAGGCGGACATTCCAGTGATTGCGATAACGCTTCCTCCACGCGCGTACCTGCGGGAGTGCCGTCAGCTTGCGCGTGCCTTTGCGAGCCGGAGACCAGCGCTGGTTCACACCCACGGCTACCGCAGCGATGTACTGGCAGGTGGTGTGGCCCGCCGCCACGGTATCCCCACGGTAAGCACGGTGCACGGCTTTACCGGTGGAGACCGCAAGAACCGGCTCTATGAGCGACTACAGCGACGAGCGTTCAAACGGTGCGACGCGGTGGTGGCCGTTTCGCGTCCCATAGAGGCGCTGCTCCTTGGCGACGGTGTGCGGCGTGACCGTGTGCATTTCGTCCAGAACGCCATCCCGCCAATTCCGGGGCTTGAATCGCGCGAAGTGGCGCGCCGGGAACTGGGCCTGCCGCTGGAAGGGATGCGGATCGGCTGGATCGGGCGGCTGAGCGCCGAGAAGGGGATCGATCTGATGATCGAGGCGGCGGCGCGCCTGGGCTCCGCCCCAGTGGGCGTTTCCGTCGTGGGTGAAGGGCCCATGCGCCAGGCCATGGAGGATCGCAGTGGCGCGCTCGGGCTGACCGGTCTCGTACAATGGCATGGAACTGTCATTGGCGCGGCACGTCTCCTTCGTGCTTTCGACCTGATCGTTCTGAGCTCCCGTACCGAGGGAACGCCGATCGTGTTGCTCGAGGCCATGCAGGCAGGTCTTCCAGTCGTGGCCGCTGCGGTAGGGGGCGTGCCTGATGCCTTGAGCGATGCGGAAGGGTGGCTCGTGGCGCCGGAGCGTCCGGACGAGTTGGCGCGTGCGATCGACAGCGCGCTGGCCGATCCGCCAGCGCGGGTGTCGAAGGGGCGCGCAGCCGCCCTTCGGTATACGCGCGACTTCGCCCCAGAGCCATGGCTGCAACGATACGAGGAGATTTATCGTGCCGTGCTCTCCTCCGGACGGGACAAATGATGGCTTTCGCTCTGCTGTTTCTGCTGCTTCCGCTGCTCCTGTTCGGGTACGCCTACCTGGGCTATCCGGCAGTCCTGCGTTTGCTCGTCTCCCGTCGTCCTCCCTACCGCCTCCCGCCGCCACCGAAGGAGTGGCCTTTCATCAGCATCACAGTTCCCTGCTACAACGAGGAGGCTTCCATCCGTTCGACGCTCGAGAGCGTGCTGGCGCTGGATTATCCTCAGCAGCAGCGGCAGATCCTCGTCGTGTCCGATGCCTCTACCGACGCCACGGAGCGCATCGTGAGGGAGGAGTTCTTCCCGCGTGGGGTGGAGTTGCTTCGCCTGCCCGAGCGACGGGGGAAGACGGCAATCGAGAATGCCGCCGCGGAAGTGGTACGCGGGGATATAGTGGTCAACATCGACGCGTCTATTCGTGTCCTGCCCGGTTCACTGAAACCGCTGATACGCGCGTTTGGTGACCCCTCGGTTGGCGTGGCGTCGGGCCGGGATGTGAGCGTGGGCGACTTGAGCGCGGAGGCGAACAGCGCCGAGTCAGGCTATGTCGGATACGAGATGTGGGTGCGATCGCTGGAGACCCGCTTTGGCTCGATCGTAGGAGCTAGCGGGTGCTTTTATGGAACTCGGCGCACCATACACGACGGTGGGTTCCCGGAAGGGCTCAGCCGCGATTTCGCGTGCGCGCTCATCGCGCGCGAGAACGGGTATCGTGCCGTGTCGGTGGAGGAGGCCGTCTGTCTCGTGTCGCGCACCACCTCGCTCCAGGCCGAATTCCGCCGAAAGATTAGAACGATGGCGCGCGGCCTTCAGACGCTATGGTACAAGCGGCACACGCTGAATCCGCTTCGGTACGGCGGCTTCGCGTTCATGCTCATGAGCCACAAGCTCTGTCGCTGGCTTTTCTACCTCACGCTGCCACTGGCGGCGCTGGCGCTGTTAGCGCTCGCCACTCAGTCGCGCGTCGCTCTGGGGCTTCTGCTCGCGCTGGTGCTCGGGGTAGCGCTGGGAGCGATCGGGATGTGGTGGCCGTCCGGCCGCCGGGTGCCGCGGATATTCTCGATCCCGGGGTTCATCCTGGCGTCGAACCTGGCGGGGATGCTTGCCTGGCTGAAGGTGCTGCGGGGAGAGCAGGCCGCTCAGTGGGAGCCGACGCGGCGCACGGCGTAAGACCGGGGCCCTACCAGCCCCCGCGCCTGAACAACATCACCGGCACGGTTCGCAACATGATTCGGAGGTCCTCGAATATGCTCTGGCGCTCGAGGTACTCGAGATCGTAGCGCACCTTGACGCGTACGTCGGCTACCGACGTATCGTAGGTGTGGTTGACCTGCGCCCAGCCGGTTATTCCGGGGCGCGCGCGCTGCCGAAGCGGGTACTCCGGGAGGTCCTCGCGAAGCTTGGCGAAGATGCTCGGCCGCTCAGGGCGCGGCCCGACAATATTCATGTCGCCCTTGATCACGTTCAATAGCTGGGGGAACTCGTCCAATCGAGAGGCGCGCAGGAACCGCCCCAGTGGCGTGACACGAGGGTCGTCCTTGGCCGCCCACACGGCCCCGGTCTGGTTCTCAGCCCCGTCGTACATCGAGCGGAACTTGTAGATCGTGAAAATGTCGCCACCGCGATCCTCCCGGCGTCGGCAGAAGATCGCGTCCGTACGCTGCGCACGCCGGTCGAGCCCCACCCTGGTCTGCTTGTACAGCACCGGTCCCGGTGAGGTGAGCTTCACCGCCAGCGCCACCAGAAGCATGATCGGCGCTACGATCACAAGCGCCACGATCGCGAGCGCGACGTTTACAACCCTGTTGACGATCTCGGCGCGCCGGCGAGGTACGATGCGAATGGCTGCCGCGGGGCGCGCATCGGACGGCTCGGAGACGAGCACAATGGGACGCTGCACCTCCGTGTGCTCGGGAGTGCCGGCGCGTCGTCGTCGCTCCGTGGGCACGTGCCAGGTCCGACCATTGGGCGACGTGTGTGCTCTGTTGCCGTTCGGATCCATGCCTTATGGGTGAGCAGTGATTATCGGGACAGCACGCCTACAGTGAACGCGAGACCAAGGACCATACCTACCACCCTCAGACTTCTGTACCAGTCACGCCGTTCACCAATCACCACCTCGTCGCCGGCGCGTAGGTTCAGCTCGTCAAGTGTTCGCCCCGCATTGATTGCGCGCGCGAAACCACGGCCCGACAGAATGCTCTGCGATCCGCGCCGAATGCTGGACCTTCGCATGTCGGCGTCGCCGCCCGGTCCACCAGCGTACATGATTACGTCGCTCAGCAGGAGATCGGTGGAGAGGGCGTAATAGCCGGGGCTACCGACAGGGCCGAGAATGCCCAGCCGCACCAGGGGTGTCACGTCGATGACCGGATCGCGAAGGTAGCGTCCGAGGTGAATCGTCAGATACTCCTTTAGGTCCGATCGCAGCACACCAGCGAGTGGGATATCGGCAAGCTCCGGGATCTGCAGCATCCTTCCCGCCCGAACCACGAATGTGTCGGAATACGCCTCATGGCCGCGTACATGGAGGACGATACGGTCTCCCACCTGAAGGTCGCCGTCCCGGAGGCGCTCGCGAATGGACTGCGCCTGCATCCGCTTGTCTTCTCGGTCCACATCATTGAGGCGCCCCGACGCGGCCTCCTGTTCGGCGGCGGCCGCCGCGGCCTCGAGCTCCGCGCGCGAGGTACCGTGACGGGGGTCCTGCGCGTGCACCAGGCCGGCGCCGGCACTAAGTGCCCATGCGCTGCCAAGGAGCACCATCAGTCCTCGGAAGGACGCTGCATGTCGTGTGTTCATGCCGACCTCTTATGCACCGGTCGTGCTAGCGGCACCGGAAACCCTTGAGATATCCAATGCGTTGCCGCCAACGGGGTTGCCGCACCATTCCCCCGGCGACGTGCGGCCGCTTCGCACTGATTCTCATGTGGCGACTCGTCCACGGTTGTCGCGCCGGCGCGCCAGATTGCGGCACGCTGCAAGGTGCAATATCGCAGTGTGGTGACATTGGAACGGCCTGAGCCTTTCGGTGAAGACATTTGTTGAGGCCTTGATATGCTCACTCCAAGGGCTCAACGAGAAGCGACCACCGCTCGACTGCGGACGTCACATCGCGAACCGGACAATCTTACCGGTGCGTATCGCTGTCACATCGTAACTGTGGCATAATTGCGTCACCGGCCGGGCAGCGCTGGCCCTGCAGCTGAGCGGAAGCTCCGATTTCTCATGGACTTATCCGGTGCGAGGCGGTCCGCATGAGTTCTGCATGCGCGGGAGGCACGGACCTTCACCCCGGAAAAAAGTGGCCACCTCCATAGTCGCCCCCGGCTCCGACGGAATGACCGACCTGCATGCGCGCCTCGCGCGTCCGCCGCTCGTGCTCCTGGTTAACGACCAGGAGTGGTCAGCGCGCTCCCTCGACAGCATTCTCGAGCCGAACGGATTTGCGGTACTCAGGGCTTACACGGGGCGTCAGGCATTGGAGCTGGCGCGCAGCGCAGCGCCGGACCTCATCATTCTGGATTCGCATATGCCGGACCTGAATGGGATCGAGGTGTGCCGAATGCTTCGCGAGCAGCCGGGGCTGAGTTCAAACACCCCGATAGTGATTACCACGTCAGGGCCATCCGAGCGAGCACAGCGCGTTGCGGCGCTCCAGGCTGGCGCCTGGGAGTTCTTCAGCCAGCCGCTGGACGGGGAAATCCTACTGTTGAAGCTGTCGACATTCGTGCGCGCAAAGCTTGAACGCGACCGCATTCGGGAGGAGAGTCTTCTGGATCACGATACGGGCCTCTATAACGTCCGGGGCCTTGCTGTTCGCGCGCGCGAGATTGGCGCGGAGGCTCAGCGTCGTCATTCGGCGCTGGCGTGCGTTGCGTTCGCACCAGAGGCCCAGAGCGGCGGCAACCTGCGCGGCACCGCCGACGCTGTAGGCTCACCGGCTGTGGGGCGCATCGGTCGGATCGCCAAGGATACGGGGCGCGCGTCCGATGCGATCGGCCGGCTTGGGCAGCTCGAGTTCGCCATCCTCGCCCCCGCTACCGCCGCCTCCGGCGCGCTCAGGCTGGCGGAGCGACTGAAGGAGTCACTCGAACAGGTGCCGGTCGAGGTTGATGGCGTGTTCCGGCGGCTCACAATCACGGCCGGCTACTGCGCCGTACCCGACTTTGCCGAGGCTGCGGTCGAAGCCGAGGAGATCATTCTCCGAGCCTCGCAGGCGCTCAGGAGCGTCGCTGGTGGGCGGCGGAGGATCAAGGCGTTCGAGGGGTGAGGATGCTGTTGGGCCGCTGGGGCTGAAGGGGGGCAAAGCGACAGCTGAGCCCCCTTTTCCGTGCCGCTCACTGCGGAGCCCCTTTTCGGTGCCGCTTCAATGTGAGCTAGAGTCGGACTGAGAGCGGCCCCGCGCCGAGCCACGCGGCCTGGGGTGGTGGAAAGAGAAAGGGGAGGAGGCAGTACAGCGCCTCCTCCCGCTCCTCAATGCCAGCGACCTGCTAACCGCCTCGTCGCACTGGTCTGCCGCCCCCCCGCCGGCCGCTATCTTCCGGCCGGCAGCGCCCCCACTCGCGAACTGATCTGCTCGGCGTCCTCATCCAGCGCCGAGTAGCCATAAAGATAGCTGTAGTAGCGGTAAACGCCGGTCGCCCTGACGTCGTTCATCACGGCGCCGACGATGTTGATGGGAAGCCGGTCCACCATGCGCAGCTTTGCCTCGGCCAACTTTCGGTCACTCGTGCCAGTGCGGAGTACGAACAACATATGCCCGGTGGCCGTGGCGAGCACGTAGGGATCGGAACCTGCGCCCAATGGCGGGCTGTCCACGATGATCACGTCAAAACGCTCGCGCATGCTCGACAGCAGAGTGCTCTGCGCTTCGGACATCAGCAGCTCCGGTGCGCGGTGGCGCCGGGTGCCGCACGGAATCACCCATAGATTATCCTGGCCCGACGCACGCAGGACGACTTCCAGGCGTGCGTCACCCGTCAGATAGTCCACCAGCCCCGGACGGCGGTCGAGACCAAAGACGTCGTGGAGCTTGCCACGCCTAGTGTCGCCATCGATAAGCAGGGTGCGGTAGCCGGCCTCGGCGTACGAGAGCGCGAGGTTGGCGGCAACCAGCGACTTGCCGTCACCTGCGCCCGGGCTCGTGACGGTGAGCGCGATGGGGCCGCCCTGGAAATAATGAGTGATCGAGAGCCGTATGGATCTGAAGGCCTCGATTGCCTGAGACGCTTCCTCCGGGTCGGGTGCGCCTTGCGAGTTCTTGGGCAAAGTTGGCACGACGCCCAGAATCGGGAGCCCCAGGTCGCCAGAGACCTGCGCCGGATAACGGAGTCTTGGATCCACGTGGTCGAGCAGCAGCGCCAGCCCGATGCCTCCGGCCAATCCCGCCACAATTGCCATGAGCAGGAGACGAGGGGTCGTGTTGGCATTGCTCGGGAACAGCGGTGCGACCGCAGTATCGAGTATGGAGATCTCGGCCTTCGCGCTCAACTCCGCCAAACGGGCGGTCTGAAAGCTACCCTGAAGCTGCGTATACAGTCCCTCGGCCACGGCGACCTCGCGTGCCCGCTGCATTCCCTCGATTGTGCGTGCGGGGATTGCCTGAAGCTCCCGCGATCCTGCGGCGACCTGCTGCCCCAGGTCCTGCTCCCGCTGGCGCAGAAGAGCGATCGTCTGTCGTGCGGTGGCGGGAATGGCCTGGCGCCGCATGGTGTTGATCTCGCGCTGGAGATGCTGCACTTGCGGCACCTCCTCCGTGAAGGTCACCAGCAGCGTGCGTAGCTCCGCTTCTTTAGTTGCCAGCTGCTGGAGCATTGCGCGCAGCTCGGAAGCATTCGTCTGCACCGCAGGGATGAGCAGGAAGGCATCTACCGAGAAGTCGCCCTGCTCGGCGCGGCGCAGAAGCCGCTCCAGCTGCTCGCGATCGCGGCGCGCGTCAGCCTGCATCATTTTCTGCTCGAAGTACCCGCTGAGAACCGTGTTGGTCGTCTCATCGACGCCGCCGGCAATCGTCGTCCCCTCGGTGGGGAGGGTAATGGTGCGTGTGCGGAAGCCCTGATACGCCTGCTCCTTCTGTCGGAGATCGCGCGCGGCCTCTTCCAGCTGTCCCTCGATCGTACGCATGACCTCCACGTACGTCCGCTTCTTCAGGTCCTCCGCAACCGCCACGAGTTCTCGCAGAAGGGTGTTCATCGTCACGGCAGCATCCACTGGATCTCCGGACGTGAGGCTGAGGCGCAGGGTCTGTCCCCGGTCGCGCGATGGAGGCGTGACGGAGATGCGGCTCGAAAGGCTGTACGCGGCTGCCGTGGGCGACTGCACGCTGAACGGGACACGCTGACCGGCCTGGAGTAATGCCGGCTCCGGCGCCCAGCGCCAGTCGAGGGTGCGCCCTATCGAATCGCCCACGAGCCCGCGCTCCACCACCTCTTCCTCGGCGTTCAGGAGCGAGTACTCGCGACCGGTGGGGTCCACCTCGAGGGTGAAGCGGCCCCCCGCCATGTTGGGCCCGGGCTCGAACGCGCTGAAGAACACGGAATCCGACTGCGAGTCGGGGCGGAGGTAAAGGCGACGCTTCCGGACCACGTGGTCGAACACCGCGCGGCTGGTGAGAAGGTCTGCCCAGGCGGTACCCGTGGACAGCGGGTCAGTGGCGACAATGGCGCCCCCCGCGCGAGCCTGTGAGGCGTCGGGCGATACCCAAACGGCACCCGTCACGGTGTACAGAGGCGTATAGAAGCGCGTCAGCAGGAGCCCAATGGAGGTGCCGAGCACCGCCAGCGCTACGATCAGCCACTTATACCGACGGATGGCCGCCGTGTAACGCTCCCAAGGGATGCCGCCCTCCTCGGGAGGCTGCTGTTGTGCAGTCCACCCCTGCCAACCAGTTGGGGGAGCGCCATTGGCTTGCTCGAGCGCAGGGTGTGCGCTGGGCTTCGCTGGAAGATTGCCGGACATGCGGTACGGATCCTCTTCGGTTCCGGGAGAGTTGTGCAAGACCTTCAAGATGTGGGAGATACCCCACACGGGCCAGGCGTTCCAGCCCCCTGCTCGTGACGCTGCCAATGCAAGAACGGACCCAGCGTTCGACAGGTACCGCGACCTCCTCAATGGCAACATGCTTTCGCTGCGACCGACAAGTGTTTCTTGGCGAGTGGCGGCTTTGGCTTAGCCGATTCAGCGCCGGTCAGCCCCCGACCGAGCCCAGCGATAGCTTGCGTAACGACTGACCTTCGCGAGGAGGTAGTCGTCACCCAGTTGTTCGCGTGAATGTAGGCGCAATCCAACGGTACCGTCGCCGGTTTCCGGCATCTGTGCTCTGTAACGAAGTGTTGCCTGCGTGCACGTCGTGTGGTCCTGAAGTAACAGCCGCCTGTAGTGGGAGTGCAACGAAACTGCTTGACGAACTGCCTGTGCGCCGTTAGAGAGGAGCAGTAACCGACTTCCCGGTGTTCTGCAGATTTCCTCGGGCGTGCCTACATCACACGCGCTCTGAACATGCGCTCGGAGAACCCTCAAGGATGACGACGCCGTTCGCTCTGGATAACGCCATCCCGTCGAACCTGGAACAGACACCGGTCCGGGACCCATTGTCCATCCCCCCTGTGGTCAAGGCAAGCATCCACATCCTGCTTGTGGATGATGACCGGACGCTTCGGGACGGATGTGCCAGCGTGTTGAAGGTAGAGGGCTTCAACGTCACGAGCACGGGACGGGGGGACGAGGCGCTCGACTTGGTAAAGCGGCGAAGGTTCGACCTGATCCTTGCCGATCTGTACATGACCCCCGTATCCGGGCTGGACATCCTCAAGGCCGCCCTCGAGGCTCACCGCGAGACCATTGTGGTAGTGATGACGGGAAATCCGAGCGTCAGCTCGAGCGTCGAGGCGCTGCGGCTCGGTGCGTGGGACTACCTGCCGAAGCCCTTCTCCGCCACCCACCTCCAGGTGCTCATCGGCCGCGCTTCGCACGCCGTCATGGTGGCGCGCGAGACGAACGAGCTGCGAATGCAGCTCATCAAACAGAATGGCAACAGCGACAAGTTGACGCTGCTCGGGATCGCGCCCGCCTTCCGCAAGGCGGTGGAACTGGCGCGAAAGGTAGCGGCCACTGATGCCTCGGTGATGATCACTGGCGAGAGCGGCACGGGCAAGGAGGTGATAGCGCAGTTCATTCATCATCACTCGCGTCGCGCAAGCCGGCGCATGGTGCCCATCAACTGCGCCGCGCTGCCCGAGCCCCTGCTCGAGTCAGAGATGTTCGGCCATCGCAAGGGCGCGTTCACCGGTGCTGATCGGGATAAGCCGGGGCTTCTGGAAACCGCCAACGGTGGGACGCTTTTCCTGGACGAGCTCACCGAGATGTCGCATCCGATTCAGGCGAAGCTGCTGCGCGTCCTTCAGGACGGCGTGGTCCGGCGTGTCGGAAGCGAGCAGCAGGACGCCGTTGTCGATGTAAGGTTCATCTCGGCTACTAATCGGGACCCGCAGGATGCGGTCAATAGCAACGTCCTGCGCGAGGATCTCTTCTACCGGCTGCGTGTGGTGCCAATCAAGCTGCCGCCACTCCGCCAGCGCCTGGAAGACATTCAGCTGCTCGCCAACCACTTCCTGGCGCACTACTGGGAGCGTCACCGCCAGGCGGGTGACGCATCGCCCAAGCTTACCGAGGATAGCGTGGAGTTCCTGCGCTCACGCCCGTGGCGCGGTAACGTTCGCGAGCTACAGAACGTGATCGAACACGTGGCTGTGCTTTCCGAGCCAGCCCAGCCGATCCGCCCCGAGGACATTCCTGTCTACGAGGAGTCTTCCGGTGCCGGCTCATCAACCGCAAGTTCGCTCGCCATGGCGCTCAAGGACGAGCCGTACCACTCGGCGAAGGAGCGGCTGATCGGGCAATTCGAGAAAGAGTACCTGGCGAGGCTCGTCGTTCGGGCCGGCGGCAACATGTCGCGGGCGGCGCGGCTCGCGAACATCGATCGGACTACTCTGTATCGGTTGATGGAGAAACACAGCATCAGGCGCGCTGAGCTGGAGGAAGGCATCGATTGAATCGAGGCGAGGGGGGGGCGGGACGCCCTGCGCTCGACGAGCGGCGACGAGAGAGCGGACCTCGTGAGGGGAGCGGGCGCTCGACCGTTGCGCGCCCGGCGCGCGCTGGTGCTCCTACGCCCGCCGAAGCAGCGGTGCGCGAGCTGCTTCTTAGCGCTGCCGAGCGCGTGTGGGCGAAGGGCGACGATCGCCAGCGTCCTGCTGGAACCGTCTTTCGTACCCAACTTCAGCTCCTCTGCACGGCGGCGGTCGATGCGTACGCCGGCCGCACGCCGACGCTTCACGGAGTGGCGCCCTCCGCTCCTCTGCGCAGCATGCTGGAGGCGCTGCGCAGTGAGTTGCTGGCCTCCCGCGGGACCGCCGACGTGGACGCGGGACACGTGCTGGAAGCCATTTACGCGCTCGATGCGCTGGGCCGCGTTCTGGATGCCGACACCGCAGTTCGCTTCACCGAGCATCTTGCCGGCCGTGACGGTCTCGAGCTGCTCGTCGAGGTCGCGCACGACCTGCGCTCACCGCTGGGGTCGATCCTGTTTTTGGCGGAGGCGCTGCGAAAGGGGCACAGTGGACCTATCAATAGCGTGCAGGAGCGCCAGCTTGGCCTGGTGTACAGTGCGGCGTTCGGACTCAGCTCGTTGGCCAGCGATCTCATGGAGCTTGCACGCGGTGGCGATCGCCTGGTGGAGGCGCGGCCAGTGAGCTTCTCGGTCTCCAGCATCCTCCGCTCGGTGCGCGACATCGTACAACCGATGGCCGAGGAGAAAGGACTGGAAATCCGGCTCGTTCCCCCAGAAGCGGATTTTCGCGTGGGCCACCCGTCGGCGTTGAACCGGGTGCTTCTCAACCTTACGGCCAACTCTCTCAAATTCACTTCGGCCGGCCATGTGGAGGTCAGCGGTCGCCGCCTTTCGCGAACGCAGATCGAGTTCTCGGTGCGTGATACTGGTCGGGGGATTCCGCAGCCGGTGATATCCTCGCTCTTCGAGGCGTTCCGAAAGCGCGAGAACGGCGACGACTACCTGTTTTCGAGCGCCGGCCTGGGGCTGGCAATTTGTCGGAAGCTGGTCATGGCGATGGGTAGCGAGCTGGAGGTGGAAACCGCGCTTAACGAGGGCACGCGTTTTCACTTCACCCTGGACCTTCCGCTGGCCGCGCGGCTGTAACGAGGACGGAGCATCGCTTCTGCGCCGGAACCATGAACACCTGGCGGCCTATAAGCAGAGTCCGCGCTGTTCCCAAGAGCCTCCGCACGCCAATCATGAAGCACCGAAGTCTTTTTGTCCTCCCAATATTGTTGCTGGCAGCCTGCGAGAGTTCGCGCACGCTGAGGCAGACGGTTCTCGGTGCCACTCCGCACGAGCGATACGTGGCCTCCCTGCGCGGTGCCGAATTGCACGAGACGGCGCTCGGCAGTAGCTGGATCGAAGCTGGTGAGCAGGCGCTGTACCTTGCCAATACTGCCATCCTGCCCTTTCATGAGGTCGGATTCATAGGCGCCGACGAGCCGGCGGCGGCCGCGTACCGGTTCACCGTGCTTCGTGGCCAGCGGCTCCATGTGACACTGGATGCTGCCGTCGAAGAACCGACGCGGCTGTTCGTGGACCTCTTCGCGGTGCCACTGGACACCAATGAGCGTGCCCGCCATGTCGCCGCCGCTGAAGAGGGTGCGCTCACACTCGAGTTCGAGCCGCGCCGAGACAGCGAGCTGGTGCTGCGGATTCAGCCCGAGCTGCTCCGTACCGTGCGATTCGGTGTGCACGTTCGAACGGCAGCCACGCTCGCCTTCCCAGTTCAGGGCCTCGATGCACGCGCCGTTGGTAGCCGGTTTGGCGCGGCGCGCGACGGCGGTCTCCGAATGCACCACGGCGTAGACATATTCGCGCCACGCGGCACGCCAGTACTTGCGGCCAGCGACGGGCTGGTGCGCCACGTTGGGACCAACCGACTCGGCGGCAACGTCGTTTGGCTTTCGGATTCCGATCGGGGCGTATCGCACTACTACGCCCACCTCGACACCCAACTCGTGCAGGCCGGCATGCGCGTGCGTGCGGGGGATACCCTCGGGCTGGTGGGCAATACTGGAAACGCGCGCACCACGCGGCCCCACCTGCACTTCGGTCTTTATGTCGGGCGCGGCGGTCCGGTGGATCCGTGGCCGTTCCTCTACGAGCCGCGCACGGCGCCGCCACGCCTCGCTGCGGACACGGCCCTGTTGGGCGGCTGGTCGCGGTCAAGCGCCGCCCAGCCGCTCAACCTCCGTGATGCGCCCGGCGAAGGCGGGAGGGTGATGGCGCGCCTGGTGCGGCACACGCCGCTTCGCGTGCTCGGCGCTTCAGGATCGTGGTTCCGCGTAAAACTGCCCGATGGCTCCAGCGGATACGTTGCTGCAGGGCTGACCGAGCCGGTACAGCAGCCGATCGGCCGACAACGGTTCGCGGCCGGTGCTTCGCTCCTCGACCGGCCTGAAGAGGGCGCGGTTCCCATGGACACGGTACGGGCGGGAGATTCTCTCCCCGTTCTCGGCAGGTTCGCCGGCTACCTCATGGTGGACGCCGGGGAAGGTCGAACGGGTTGGGTGGCAGACTAAAACCTCCTCATGCCCCAACCGTCTCGGGGAGAGCTATACCGTTAGCCCGGGCAATCACAAACACTTCCTCGGCGGAGAGCACGTCGTGCTCGAGCAGTGCCTGCGCAACAGCCTCGACTGCTGCCGCATGCTCGCGGACGATGCGCTCGGCACGCTGAGCCTGCGCAGCCAGCAGCTTGCGGACGGCGTCGTCAATCTGGGATTGAAGCTGTCCACTCGGAGCTCCACCCTGTGCCACGGGCTCGGCGCTGATGAGGCCCAACTCGTCGCTCATCCCGAACTCGGCAACCATCCGACGCGCCACGCTGGTGGCCTGAACCAGGTCGCCGCCCGCACCGGACGTGACGGCATCATCGCCGAGAAAGATCAACTCGGCAGCGCGACCGCCGAGTGCCTTGGCGAGAATCCCTTCCAGATAGCGCCTCGAGTAGAGGTGGCGGTCCGCCTCGGGAGCGAAATGCGCGGCTCCCAGCGACCGACCGCGTGGCTCGATCGTCACCTTGTGCAGCTTGTCCTCGGGGCAGGCGACCAGACCAACGACGGCGTGCCCGGCCTCGTGCAGGGCGATCAGCCGGCGCTCCTGCTCCGAGACGAGCACCCCGGTGCGGATGCGGCCGAGCATGATCTTGTCGCGCGCTTGCTCGATGTGGGCATTCGTGATCACCCGGGAGTCGTCGTGCACCGCGATGATTGCCGCCTCGTTGAGAAGGTTGGCCAACTCCGCTCCGGAGTGGCCGACGGTGAGGCGGGAAAGCCGCTCCAGGTCTACGTCTGGAGCCAGCGGCGCCCTGGCGGCGTGGATGCGCAGGATCTCCAGCCGGTCCACAGCTCCGGGAAGGGGCACTTCAACCACGCGGTCGAAGCGGCCCGGGCGACGAACCGCCGGGTCGAGCATGTCCTCACGGTTCGTGGCCGCCATCCATACGATCCCTTCATTGGCGGCCATGCCATCCATTTCGACGAGGAGCTGATTGAGGGTGACCTCTTCTTCACCAGAGCGATTGGGCCGTCCGCGCCGGCCACCCAGCGAATCGAACTCGTCGATGAAGATGATGCACGGCGCAGCTTCGCGGGCCTGCTTGGCTAACTGCCGTACGCGGCGCGAGCCGACACCCACGTACATCTCATTGAAGTCGGAACCGGCGGCGACGATGACAGGACACCCGGCCTCGCCGGCGACGGCGCGTGCCAGAAGCGTCTTGCCGGTACCGGGAGGACCCACCAGCAGAACGCCGCGCGGGCAATTCGCTCCCATCGCGCGAAAACGGTTCGGATCCTTGAGGTAGGCGATCACGTCACGCAGCTCCGCCTGCGCCTCGCGAGCGCCGCCAACGTCCGACAGAGTGAGGCGCCGCGACGGGGGTGTGGCGACAAACCGCTTGCTGCCGAGGCCCCCTCGCTGGCGCAGGAGGAGAAAAGTGACGATGCCGAGGATCGCCAGCACGCCCAGGAGCTGCACTCCCATCTCGGCGCCGCGACCGATGCGGGGCTCGCTCACCCGAACCTCCGCTCCGGCGGCACTCCACCGCTCCAGGTCCGACAATGAAACTGCACGTGTGGGGACGACCGTTTCGACGACGCGGGTCTCACGCCCGTCCACAAGCTGAGGCTGTTTGAAGGTGGCCACCACGCGCGTGCCGCCGTCGAGGACGCGTAGTCGCTCGATCTGGCCGGCCGATATGGCCGCGGCCACCTGCGAGTAGGGTACGGGCTCGTGGACCGCAGGAACGGCCTGGCTGCCCCGCCAGATCGCCAGGCTCGCCAGCAGACCCCCGAGGACCAACAGTCCGATCGGCCAGTAGCGAACCGGTCCGCGGCGTGTGGAGAGAGCGAACGCACCACGCAGCTTCCAGTTTCGGCGCTCGTGGCGAGCGGTCTGCGAGGCAGGTGCTTCGGATTTCAGCGGAGGTGGAAAGCTGGCCACAAACTACTCTTCAGGAAGGAATGAAGCGCACGACTCGGACGGCTTAATACACCGAAGCGGGGCGAAGGATCACGGGGCTTGCGGCCGGAGCCAGCGAAGCACGGCCCGTAGGAAGGACTTCACAGCGCGACGAGGGTAACTCGGTGCCCGAGCGGGCCAAAAAAGGAGAGCTGGGCGATCGAACCCTTCGTTACCAATCTAGCGCGAATGGGTGGTGAATTCCACTGTTTTTCAGCCTGCTTCGCGATGCGTGGATGATTGCCGAGGGCTACGGCAAGGTGCTCGGCCGGCACGGACTCGATCTCGCGCGGTGTTCGGGGGGGGCGTTCAGAACGGCGATTCGTCGAGTGCGTTCTCTGGTCCGGCAGGCGCGTTGTCTCGTCTGGCGCAGGAAAAGGGGGTCGGCTGGCTACGACACCCGCTTGGTCTTCCGCTTCAGGAAGTCCATGAGGATGAACTGGCCGAGTGTGAGCGTGTTTGTGAAGTACGCCTTCCCTCGGCTGATCGCGCTGACCCGCTTGACGAACTCCACCAGCGATCGATCGCGCGCCAGCATGAATGTGTTGATCATGATGCCGGCGCGCCGGCAGTCGGCGACCTCGCGAATGGTATGCGAGATGACGGTGGCGTCGAGCCCCATGGAGTTCTTGTAGATCTGACCATTGGGCATGGTGAGGGCGCTCGGTTTGCCATCGGTGATCATTACGATCTGCCGCATGTCCTTCTTCTGTGCCAGGAGGAGCCGGCGCGCGAGCTTCAGGCCTTCCGCCGTGTTGGTGTGATAAGGTCCCACCTGAGCCTGTGCCAGCCGGGCCAGTGGGATCTCCTCCGCCGAATCGTGGAACAGCACGATCTTGAGCGAGTCACCGGGGAACTGGGTGCGGATCAGGTGTGTGAGCGCCAGCGCCACCTTCTTGGCGGGGGTGAAGCGGTCCTCGCCGTAGAGGATCATCGAGTGTGACGTGTCGAGCATCAGTACGGTGGCGCAGGAGGAGCGGTACTCCGCCTGCCGCACCATGAGATCCTGGTAGTCGAGGTCCAAAGGTGTGCCCAGGCTGCCGGTGCGGGCCAGCGCGTTCAGCAGCGTGGCGTTGACATCGAGATTGAGCGTGTCGCCAAACTGGTACGGCTTGCTCACCGCATCCGCCTCGACGCCGGTGGCGAGCCATGGCGTGTCGTGGCTGCCGAAGCTGCTGCGCCCCAGTGAGCCGAGAAGATTGCGAAGCGTTCGGTAGCCCAGAAAGTCGATGCCTTTCTGGGTGAGATTGAACTGCACGTCTCGCGAGGCGGCATGCGCAAGGCCGCCGGGTCCGGTTACGGTCTCGTGGCTTCCCGGCAGGCGAGGTGGGGCGTCGACGTTCAGATATCCTTCGTCGATCATGCGCTGCACTATGCCGTCGAGGAGCTGCGCGAGCCTTGCCTCGCCATCTTCCGACCCGTCGCCACGCAGCGCTTCAAGCATCTCGCCGGTGAACTCCCCGCTTTCCATGAGCGCAT
>CAZWSO010000021.1:0-24939 GCA_964636485.1 uncultured Gemmatimonadaceae bacterium | reverse complement strand
CTCGCGTCGCTGCTGCGAATCGTCAAGTGATTACGCGTGTATGCTGCGCAGGAGCGGGAACGCGCGGAAGCGCGACGTGTGCTTGCCGCGCAGGCGCGCGAAGGCTTCGAGTACCTGCTGGTCCCCCGAGCCAAGGGCATTTTCCGATGGGTTGGGTCCAGGATGGCGTGCTTCTCGAACGTGGAGAAGATCTATCACGAGTTCGAGTTCGAGAACGACCGCGCCGTCCACCTCACAGTCCGTGGCGAGGACGACAGGATTCTCGGGACGGGTACACGTGACAGAGAATAGCGCGATGCTTCTGGTGCGGGCGACACTGGGGACCGCCAGCCTCCGGTCGACGCCCCGACTGCATTCAGCGCTGGAGGCTCATGGACGCAGAATGAGCGCCTTTCGCGGCCGCGGGGTGCTGCCGCGCGGGCGCTCCTGAGATGAGGAGGTCACCCGATGCGCCGGTGCAAGTTGCTCCCCGCCGCATTGCTTCTGGCCGCTTCTGACGCGCGCCGACGGCGCCCGCTCCCGACGCCACTCGAGCCGTGTAACTGAACGCCCCCATCGCAGCGCTGCTCGCGTCGTCGCTATTGCTCATCCTTAACGCCGTCCCGCAGCTGGTCATGCTCGAGCGCGGTTCCGGCGAAACGGAGCGAGACTGGTTCCAGGCGTACATCGTCTTCCGCGACCTCGGGGCGCGTGACGGTGCGGTACAAATGGACGGCGCGATTCTGGTGGTTGCGGCCGCGGATGGACCGATGCCAAGGCGCCGTCAGGTCGAGAGGAGTGGCTCCACATCCGGGTCGAGCGGGGCAGGCTCGAGGCCGACAACGCCTTTAGCTTCGAGGGCACCGCGACGCTGCGCGACGGAATCGGCGGGCGCGTGCAGTTTCCGATCGCGGGTTCTGGACGCCCGATGGCGAGCGACCCCCATTGTATCATCTGGGACATTGTTGGCGGCCCCATTTTCGACGACGCCACGTTCGAGGCGGACGTGAAGTTCATTTTCCCAGGTCCTTGATTGCGCTCAGCATCGCGAAGACGCAACCGAGAATCCGCGTCACGCCGGGCCCGCTGGCGCCGGCGCGCGAGTTGCTCGGCGACATGCTGCTGACGCTCAACCGGCCGGCGGACGTCGAGTATCGCAAGTCACTGGACAGGGAACCGAATCGGTATCGCTCACTGGACCGCGCGAGGAAAGCCGCCGCCGCGGCTGGCGATCAGGCAGCGGGCATCGCGCTATTCTCTGTCACGTGTACCCGTCCCGAGGATCCTGTCGTCCTCGCCACGAACTGTGAGGCGGACAGCGCGGTCGTTCTCGAACTCGAACTCGTGATAGATCTTCTCCACGTCGAGAAGCACGCCATCCTGGACCCAACCCATCAGGAAAATGCCCTTGGCTCGGGGGACCAGCAGGTACTCGAAGCCTTCGCGCGCCTGCGCGGCGAGCACACGTCGCGCTTCCGCGCGTTCCCGCTCCTGCGGTGACATGCTCGACTCGTCCGCGCTCATGGCTGTCGGATCAGGCGGTGGCCCGAATGCGCCGGGCGGGAAGCCAGCGAGCAGCGAGCCGTCCTCCGCCAGCCTCACGGTCAGAACCATGGGCGGCGGCGCCTCCCCTGTCTCTGGGTTCGGCGCCGCGATCATGCGCCAGTTGCCGACATAGAGCGCCGCCTCCTCGGCCGCCACCGTCGTGACCGGCGCGATGGACGCGACCTGGACGTCGATGTCGATCTCCAGCGTGCCCCAGCTCAAGCGCATGGTGCCTCCATCCTGGGCAATTCGTGGAAATGCCCATGTGAGCGCCTCGGTCAGCGGCGCATTTTCCCGGGCCTCGACGACGAAGCGGATCTGTTCATCCGTCAGTTCCGGCCGCTGTGTGTGGAACAGCGAGTCACGTGAGTCGAGGACAAGTTCCCAGGGGCCGACGCGGGAAGGGATGATCCACATCGACCACCGCCCCGGCTCCACGGCATGACCGTTCAACTTCACCTCCTTGTCCACTTCCAGCACCGTCGCCTGATTCGCGCCGGGAGTCCAAAGCTCGCCCCAGTGCACCACCTTGCCGAACAGTTCGGTCCGGTCGCGCACCAGCGGACGCGAATAGTCGAGGCTGATCAGCGTACCGCCGAGTTTCTGGCTGATTGTCGCCCTCTGACTGATCCGGTATTCCTCTTCCTGCGCGGCCGCATGCCGCGGGGTGATCGGCAGCAGCGCGAGCATGCCTGCCGCCAGCGCGGGCAGGGTCCGACTCGCCATGAACCGGTACCGGATGTGCCTCGCCCTCATACGTCCTCCCAGTCCTGGATCGTGCAGCTCAGAGGTGATCGTGCTCGTGGGACATTGGTCGCATCGAGCGCCCCGCTCCCGACCCGCTGCCGTAGCGGGCGTCGGTCGCGCGGCGGATTTGTTCCAGCGTTTGACCTTCCTTCCACCGCGCGTATGCGAGCTGGCCCTGTCCCTGGCACTCCTCGCAGTACTGCGACATTCCCGGCGCCTCGAAGCATGTGAGGAGGGAACGATATCCCTCGATTTCGGCACAGCCGCAATAGCAGCGGATTCCATCGACGATGTGCGGTATCTCGCGAATCGAGTCGAACAGGCTGATCACGTCGGGGGTGTCCGCCAGCTGTTCCGCCGTGAGAACCCTGGATGCGTCGATGCCCGGGCGTGGTTCCGGGTGGCCGTTACGGAGCAGTAAATCGAGCACGCGCTGAGCACGGGCGCGCCTCGGAGCGAGCGGCATGAGCACCGCGGCTGCGGCCGCCGTTACCAGGCTGAGGAAATGCCGGCGCGTGGGTGCCGCCCATGCGGCGCGGCCCTGCCGATCGGAGGCGCTCGAGATTCGGGAGGCCCGATGTGATGGAACAACTGGGTCGTGCATCGCGCTGCTCATTGGAGGGGCTACCTATGCTGCCACCTTAGCCGTCCTTACGATACAAAGCAATGACACGCGGAGCCGTTGAAGGCGCGGACAAGCGGGACGGCGCGCGATGATCACGGACCCGGAACGACCCACTTCACGTCCGCCTCGAACGTGGCGTCGTCGTATACTTTGCCGCAATGGGGTCGCTCGCCATCGGGCGTCCAGAACCCCCGATCGGAAACTGCACGCGATGCTTCCGCGTCGCCACTCAGAACGTAGGACCGAGCACGACGCCGTTCAGCACCAGCCTGTCCAGCGCGTGCCACCAGGCCCGGAAGAGCGGTTCGTTCGCGAACACCACAACGTGTCCCCCGCCAGTGGGCTCGACGATGACCGCCGACGTATTCCGCAGCAGGCGCTCGGTGTTGTCTGGCCACACGAACCCGGCACGGTGGAAGGGGCCGGTACGCGGGAACACCCCGACGTTGGCGCCTTCCCTGGAGAGCGTGAGGAAGGTGCCGCCGTACAGCATCATAGTGAGCCGAGGCTCCTCGAAGCCGCTGGTGAGCCAATGCGTGCGGTCCAGCGTCATGTCGAAATGCGCGCCGGGAAGCGGTGCCGGCCGTCCGCTGGTAGCCGACGGGCTGGTGACGGCAAGCAGATCGTCGACCTCAGCCGCGCGCGCGGTATCGGCGTTCGCGGCGCTAGTATCCGGTTTCGCATCCGCCCCAACTACCCGAGCGCTCGTGAGGTTGACGTCGTCGCGCGCGGCCCAAGCTGACGCCCCTCCCATCGTGATCAACGTGCCGCCGCGTCGCACCCAGTCGCGCAACTGATCGGTGCCCGCGCTGCCGATCACGCGGTTCAACGCGGCAGCCGAACCACTGGGGATGATGATCACGTTGTACCGTGACAGGTCACCGCTCGCCAGCCACCGCGTCGGTACGGGTGTGAAGGGAATGCCGTAGCGCTGCTCGAGCACGTACCAGGTGGCGCCGTAGGAGGTCTGGCTCACCCCCTCGTCGCCCGCCACCGCGATCACCGGCAGGCGCAGGTCGTACATGGACTCCGAGCCGATCCCGAACTGCTCGGATTCGGCGAAGGCCGTATTCACGCCGAACACCTCGACGCCTGCCTCGCGCGCGAGCTGCTCGACGCGCGTATGGACGGTGGAATCGTTTCGCGCCACGCGCACTACGTAGCTGCCGCGCGGAAATCTTCTGCCGCCGGCCTCCAGCGCCTGATCGGAAACAGCGACGCGATACCCGCCGGCGAGAAGATGATAGGCGAGACGCGGTGCTCCATTGCGTTCGCTGGAGAAGACGTAGGCGCTCCGAGCCGGTCGCGCGCCGGTTATACCGCCGAACACGGGAGTCTCGTCACTCGTCACCAGCGGCCCGGCGACGGACCCGGCATCCTCCGTCCAGTATGCCTCCACCCCGAAGGTGACAGGCAGCGACCACGCCGTCACGTCGTAGAATTCGTAGCCCTCGCGACGCACGTTCGCGCCGCGACGCAGGTTGCGTTCAAGGCGCTCGATCTGGACACGCGCAAATGCGGTATCCAGCGTAGGTGAAGGCTCCAGCACGGCGCGCGCGGCCCGTCCGAGCGGCTGCGCAAGATCGACGACATACGCACCCGCCTCGAAGCGGCGCGACGAGACCGCGTCGTTGGCGAAGGCGTGAGCTCGCGCGGCGCTGAACGGTTCAGTGGTCCGCCGCACCTCGATGCCCGAGCGCGCCAGCGTCGCCGCCAAAGCGGCCGCGCGCGCCGGATCTCTGGTGGGCACCAGCACGACGCGCTTCATGCGCGCGCTGCGCCCCTCCTCGACGGCCTCGCGCCGAAACTTCGCCCAGTCGCGCACTCGTTCGGCCCGGTTTGCCGCGGTCGCCTCGATCGTGGCCAGCGCCGACACGTAGTGCTTCGCGATCGCCGCTCGAAACGTGCACAGCGAGCCATCCTCTCGCCGGGTCTGAATTCCGTAGCGGCAGTCGGTTTCGTAGGTCATGCCGATCGCGCCCGTGAGCGACGGCCAGCTGTCCCAGTAGAACGGCCCGTAGAAGTCGAACACGTCGCGCGAGTAGTACATCCAGCCAAAGTGATCGAACGCCGCGGCGTTGGCGCGGCCGTAGATCTCCATCCACTTCTGAAAATCGCCGCCGAGGTTGGGATTCATCGGCCGCGCCGTGGGAGGAAAGAAGAAACTGTACGTGTAGCCGTGCTGGTCCACCGCCACCATCGGATGCCAGCGCATCGCGCCCTGCACGAGCGCGCGCGCCTCGCGCTGCGTGGTAGTCATCACGTCCCGATTCATGTCGAAACGGTAGTGATTGAATCGCCCCTGAATGCTCCACGGTTCGTTGTATTCCAGGGAGTACGGCTGCGGACTCCGCACCGAGATCGAGTTGTACCAGGCGGCGAATCGCTCGTGCCCGTCCGGATTGGCGCTGGGATTCAGCACGACGATCACGTCGCGCAGCGCGGCCAGGGTCGCGGGCTCCTCGCTCGCCGCCAGCTGGTACAGGGTGTACATGGCCGTCTCGAAACCAGGCGACTCGTTTCCGTGCACGCTCTCGTTGATCCAGACCACTGCCGGCAGCCGCTCCGCGAGCGCGTTGGCGTCGGCCACGCTGGTAACGCGCGAATCACCCAGGCGACCGAGATCGGCGCGGATCGTGTCGAGCCGAGCGATGTTTTCGGGCGAGGAAACGATGTAGAGCCGCATTACTCGACGCTCCGACGTCATTCCGATCTCCTCCACGCGAACACGGTCGGGTGCTGCGGAAGCGGTCGCCAGGAGGACCTTCTCCTGCCAGGCGAACTGCGTCTGCATCTCTCCTATGGAGTATCCGAGCAGCGAATCGGGACGCGGAACCTGGGGCCGGTAGGGTCCGCGATCGTAAAACGAGAAATGGAGGTCATCGCGTATCGTGTCGCGCGGCGCGGGCAGCTGGGCATGTGCGGCGAAGAGCGGGGGCACGCCCGCGAACACCAGCATGGCGAGAAGGACGGTACGACGCATTGTGCAGGGCCTGAGAGGGAGAGGGGGATGCGAACTTCAGCCGCGGTGGGTTGAATCTGGCTCGCTTGCCAGCCGAGCGCCACGGGCGTGGGGGCTAACCGCGTAGGGCAGAATCCCTCTGAAGAATAGTTGGGCCAACGGGATGCAGTTGGTACCGCCGCGGCCGATCTCGCGCTCGATCGCATACCGATCGGTCATCGTGGCCGCCAGCCGTCGCGCGGCCTCGGATTGGACGCCGGAACGACGGGATCCGGAGGTTGGTCGATCGTGCGCCACGGGCGCTGCCAGCAGGATGGAACAGTGACGTTGACACGCCCGAAGCGCCAGATCCGGGGCCTGCTGTTGCGTAACGAATGGCTCCCGTGCCCGCCATCCTCCTGTCGTGTGCGCGCAGTGAGCATGGGAGCGGAGTTCATGCGGAGTTCATTCAGATGACACCAGCGGTTCAGCGGGCTGTCTCATAGTAACTCCTGGTGGGATCGGCGGGCTGGAAGTCCCGCCCCACCATCGAACAAGACCCAGTCGTCGCGGCCAAGGCGCCGGAGATCCTCCGTGCGCCACAGTCCCCGTCGTCAACGCACGCCCTCAGCGCCGGTTGCGATTCGCCACTCGGTCCGAGCAATTCCGTTGCGCTTGTCCGTCTTACGGGGAAGACGCCCCAGGTCGTCCGATTTGGCTCTTCATCGGTACTGCTTCAACGAATGAGGCCACCATGAACCGTGTGTTCATCGCAGTCGCAGCACTCACGGTGCTCCTGCTCACCTCCTGCGGGGACGGTCCGACGGGGCCGTCCGTGGCGTCCGAGATGATGATCGTGTCCGGCGATGGTCAGATCGGATCGGCGGGTACCGTGCTGCTCTTCCCGCTCGCGGTGCGCGTGACGAATGCTGCCGGACAACCGGTTCGGAACGTCCGGGTTTTGTGGATGACGGATATACATGGTGGCGCCATCGAGCCGGAAACCGGGTCTTCCAGCACTGACGCCGACGGAATCGCGCGAGCCCGCCGCACCCTCGGCTCCACTGCCGGCCTTCAACGGACGAGCGCGACGTTGGCAAAATTCGGCATCGAGGTCTTGTTCACCTCCGTCTCTCAGATTCAGAACGCCACACAGATTGCGCGCAACCCTGACGACGACGCCGGTATCAAGAGCGATACGGTGCTCACGACTCTGTCACCCTATTCGGTGGTTGTCACGGACCACAGCGGTACCAGGGTTCAGGATGTGGTGGTGAGATGGACGGCGAGCGACGGCTCTCTCTCCAGCAGCACGAGTCAAACCGACGCCAACGGCATTGCCCAGGTCGCCTACACGCTGGGTACGAGCGCCGGACTTCACAACATCACCGCGTCGGTGGAAGGGCTCATCGGATCCCCGGTGCACTTCGAGGCAGTCGCAAATCCGGGGAACCCCACGGCCGTCATCGCGGCTGACGGCGACGGCCAGGTGGGGCTCGTCGGCTTGCCAGTCGAGCCCTACACCGTTCAGGCACTGGACGCCCATGGCAACCCGGTCAGCGGCGTCGCGATAAGCTGGACGGTCACGTCCGGCGCAGGTGTGCTCACCGATCAGCAGAACGTGACAGCGGAGGGTTCGGTCGTGAGTGGCCCGGTCGCGATTGCCAGGCACACTCTCGGTTCTCATGAAGGCGCGCACACCGTCGAGGCGGCGGCGCATGCGATCCACGGCGCGCCGCTCGTGACGTTCACGACCAGAGGCGTGAGCGCGCGCGTCACTCTGGCTGACTACGGCTATTGCGGGTGGTACTACTCCTACGTCTGCGACCCGTTCTTCTTTCCGAGCGAAGTCCAGGTGTCGGCAGGTAAGACCGTAGCGTGGAAGTGGATGGTCAGTGCTCCATGCAATGTGGTGTTCGAGGACGATCCGCACGAACCCACGAGCTCGCCAATGCAAACCTCTGGGTATCACTTTCGCACCTTCACCGAACCGGGCATCTACCGGTATCGCTGCACCAGCCAGTCGCAGAGCTTCACGGATGGAATGGTAGGAACGGTGAGAGTTGACTAGTCCGGACTGGGGATTGACCGGGCTTGGCATCCCCATGTCGTTCGCATGTCTCCTTGCCGCGGGTTGCGGTAGTGACCTGGCGCTCCGCCCGGCTGCGCTCGAGCCGCCCGGGATTCTGTCGAGCGCAGTGACTGGCAACGCGACCAATGTCCTGAGCGCGGTGGTCACGGCTCGCGTGACGGGGGCAGACAGCGTGGCGGTCCACTACGGACTCGCGGGCCAGGCTCTCGACAGCACCACACCCGGCGTCGCGCCGTCGCACGATGATGTCCGCATCCCGGTGCTCGGCCTGCACGCCGAGACCACCTATGACGTTCAGCTGGTGGCCCACGGCGGCGGACAAACTACTGTCGGCAAGGTGTTCGCCTTCTCGACGGGATCGCTTCCGCACGACCTTCCTCGTTTCGTCGCCGGGGGTCCCGACCCCACGCCCGGCTTCGTCGTGCTGGCCGCCGGCAACTACGGGCTCGTCATTGACAACAGCGGACGCGTGGTCTGGTACCATCACTTCGGCAACGGTCCAGGGCTCAACTTTCAGGCGCAGCCAATGGGACGCTACGTCGCGCGACCACCCGCGCCAGCGGGGCACCTCGCGCCGTGGGTGGAGGTAGATCCACTCGGCAATCTGACACGCACGCTCGGCTGTGCCCGTGGGCTGCAGCCCCGCTTCCACGATCTGCTCGCTCTTGCGGACGGCTCCTACTGGATCATGTGTGACGAGACTCGGCTGGTGGAGCTGTCCGGCCAACAATTGCGGGTCACCGGAACCGTTGTGCAGCACGTGGACGAGGGAGGTGCCCTGCTCTTCGAGTGGAGCCCCTTCGACCACTTCGTGTTCGCGATTGCGGATCTCGATCCGGCGGACCTCACCGGCACCTCCGTCAACTGGACGCACGGCAACGCACTCGACCTCGATGTCGACGGCAACCTGCTCGTATCATTCCGCAGTCTCAGCGAGATCACGAAGATCGATACCCGGACGGGCAATGTGATCTGGAGGATGGGTGGACCGCGCAACGAGTTCGCGTTCGCGGGAGTGGCAGTTCCGGCGTTCGCGCGGCAGCACGGCGTGCGCACGCCGGGGCCGGGTCAGGTTCTCCTCCTGGACAACCTGGGCGATCCCACCCGGAGCAGCGCCAAGCGCTTCATCTACGCCGAGGGCTCCCGTTCGGCGTGGCTGACTGGGTCGTACGGATCGCTCCCGCCAGTCACGGCGCTGCTTGGAGGCACGACTCAGGATCTGCCTGGCGATCGCGTGCTGGTGTCGTTCGGCAGCGCGGGGCGTGTCGAAGAGTACGATGCGACAGGACGCGTGGTCTGGCGAATAGAGGGCGAGACGGGATACGTCTTTCGTGCGCAGCGGATCGGCTCGCTCTATCAACCCGGCGTTAGCTCGCCGAGGTGATCGGGGGCTTCGGTGCGGCTTGAGGTCGGAATTGCCGAGGCCATCTGCGCGAAGAGCGGCTGACGCCGACGGCCGTGGCTGGCAATCTTCGTTTCGCGCAGGTGAGCGCGGGGGACTGTTCCGCGTCTCCCTAGCCCGATCTAAAGGGCAGGATAGCGCACTGCGGTTTTGCGTCAGCCCCTGACAGGCGCTCTCAGTTCAGATCATTGGCCAGCTTGGCGAGCCGCTCGCACAGCGCCTCCCGCAAGTCCGCCGGCTCGAGCACCTCCGCCTCCGGGCCGTACTGTAGCACGTGCCGCATCGCCCACTCGCTGTCCGCCAGCGGGTGCTCCAGCGTGAGCGAGCCGTCGGCAGCGGGCGCGCCGCCCTCACGCTCCGCTATCCACCGCGCGATGCGCGGCGAATAGCGCACTCGCATCGTGTGTGCGACTTCGGCGCCCAGTGCTCTGGCCCGCTGAAGCACGGCATCGAGGGCGAAGGAAGCAGGAAGCTCGAATCGCTCTGTCGTCGCTTCGGCCGCTTCGATCCTGTCGAGGCGGAAGATCCGGAGGCCTTCGCTCTGGGTGCAGTATGCAACCACGTAGAACATTCCGCTCGAGACGATCAGCGCGTACGGGCAGATCTCCCGCTCGCTCGATTCCGTTGCATCGCCGCGCCTGTAGCTGAGGCGGAGTTTGCGACGTTCCTGAAGAGCGCTGCGAATCTGCGCCAGGTGCTCGACGCCGGTGATGGCACCGAAGCTGGCGTGCCGCGATCCCTCAGCAGCCGCATCAGTAGGAAGCTTGGCTATTACCTGTCGAAGGCGTTCCCGCGCTCGGTCGATGGCTCGGTGCTCATCGGGCGGCCGCTCGGCGCGCAGCATCGCCAGGCCGAGCTCCAGCGCGCTCAGCTCCGACGAGGTGAGCCGCATGGGGCGGCGGAAATGGTTCGACACCAGTGATACGCGGCCGGACTCCAGATAGAGCTGCACGCCCTCCACGAATCCGCCCGGCTCCTCGAATCGGGTGACAAGCGACCAGAGATCGCGCTGGATCGTGTCCACGTCCACACCAACCCGCTCGGCGATCTCCTCGAGCGAGTGGGGACGATCGTCGGCGAGCTGCGGGATGATGTGCAGGATCCGGCGCAGCTGGGCGGACGCGGTATCCGTCATGTCGCGCCCTTCTTGCCGCCGCTCGTTCGCCGCGCTGCCGCCGGCTGATACAGCGCCAGCGTCTGCCGCAGGTAGTCGCCGTACATCCCAACCAGCGCCGGCGGCGTCACTGGCACCGCGTCGCCCCCGAAGGAGAGCAGCCAGCGCGCGAAGGAATCCACTCGACGCACCTTGAAGCTCCGGCGTCCCCCCTCACCAGCCACTGGCGTCCCGAGGCGCGCGGCCGCGGCAGCGGCGCCGGTCTCGCGCCTGAACTCCACGACCACATCCATTGCGTCGCCGTCGCCGAGCTCCCAGGCGTGGCGGGAGCGGGCATGCTCGCGCAGACTGAAGGTGCGCGGAATGGCGTAGTCCGACGTCTGCGCACGCCTGGTGTTCACCCTGGGATCGGCAATGCGGCTGAGTCGGAAGTTCCGCAGTTCCCCCCTGTCTACATCTCTCGCCGCCAGATACCACTGTGAGCTGAGGAAGAACAGTCCGTATGGTTCGGCAGTCCGGCGTTCAGTCCTGTCCGTGCTCATCGCGTGATAGTCGAAGCTCACGGTTTTGCGGGAGGTGAGCGCCTCGCTAAGCGCCTCGAAGATCGCCGCCTCGATGTGCGGCGCCGCGCTGAGCACGGTGACCTCGGCGGCAGTGCCGTTCAGCGGCAGGTCCACCGCAAGCTTTCGAACCGCGGAGCTCGTATCCTCGGTGAGCAGCGGATCGCCCAGCGCGCGGACGCGAGCCGCTGCCTCGGCTACCGCCGCCAGCTCGTCGGGCTCGAAGGCCAGCTTCGTGAGCGCGCGATAACCGAAGCGATCCACCCGGCGCGACGGCGAAGAGGTGCTCCGTTCCGGCGTCGTCGCGTACAGGTAGGGCAGATAGAAGTCCCTGCGATTCAGCCGGTACGCGCCGCGCGGACCATCATCGGTTTCCACCACGATCGTCTCGATCGGCACGCCGAACGCGCGCAGCTCGTCCTTGTCGCGCTCGAACATTCGCATGACGGTGGCGGGCTTTGCCTGTTCGGCGTATGCGGGTACATCGCGGGAGAGATCCTCGAAGGTTGCCGGGTACTGTCGGACGAGGAGCGCGGCAAGGAGATCGATCCATCGCTGGACCTTGCGCGCGGATGGGGCCGGGACTTTGGGCGTTTCCTTGTTTCCACGCACTTTCACGAGCCGGCTCCTCCGGGTCGCTCACGCGACCAGCACTGGTGCATCCGCACAGGCACCATCGATACTCTCTCGAGACGACCCGCTGCTCAGGGGGGAAGCTAGGAGCGGGGCCTGACAGTCCCGCGTCCGCGCGGCCGCTTCGCGGACTTCGGACTTAGTGCCGGCGCTATCTCCATCGCGTCATCCGCCGGCTGCTCCGGTCCGAAGAACTTCTCGAACAGGAACTTGAGGTGCTTCACGCGGAGCGAGACCGTGAAGAAGAGGATGCGCTTGCGGAGAACGACCTTCTCGCGGTGAGCCTGAAACCACTTCCAGAACGCGGCCTTGAGCGGCTCGCGGACCGGAAACTCCGCCAGCTCGGCGGCTGCTTCGAGGGCGGCGGTGGCGTCGTCGCCGAGCTCCCAGTCCGCATCGAGTGCTGCGTGCAGCTCGGCGGCTTCGAGAGTGATGGTCATTGTCGCCATGAGAGGCTCCGGAGTGGGGAGGGCATCAACGATGGCGATGCCGGGCAGCGGCGCAAGGGCGGTCGGGGCTTCGGGCCAGCCAGACGCGTGCCGCCCTATTCCGTTCCAGCGTGGCAGTCATGGAACGTCACCTGCACCTTGCGCGGCGACGCGGCCGCTGCCCTCGGTGTTCCCACTCGCGATCCGGGCATCGGGAGATGGAGCTGCTCATGCCGATCCGACCACGCGACGCCAGTGCTCCAGAATCAGCACCATGCTCAGTGTGTCGAGCGCGCAGTACTGCCTGAGGAGACTGCCCCACTGTGCCCTGACCGCCGAGTCGTGCTTGTCGGCGCCGTACATCATCTCCTGATAGGCGCGCACGGCCGCGGTACCTTCGTGCACGTCCTGCAACACGCCATTGATCTCAACCGGTGGCAGAGCCGAGTACGGGTCGCGCGTAACATCAGGCTTGAGCCCCGTCCACTCCTCGAACTGCTGGTGCATGATGGGATCGCTGCTCCACAGCGCGTGCATCACGGCCTTGATCGACGTTCGACCGCCCATTCCCGGGTGGTAGTAGTCGCTCCGTGCCCATTCGTGGAGGTCCACTATGCGCCGTTCGATCACATCCGTGATCCACTCGACCAGCTCCGGCGCTTTGCGCCCGAACCGGTCCAGATCCGCTATGATCTGCCGCATCGTGGTCGCCTCGAAGTGTGTCCACGTGACCACGGCCCCATCGTCGCCGATCGCGGAGCGCAGGGACTCCGCGAAGGCCTGGTTGGGCCAGACATCCGCATCGTTCAGCCAGTGGCTGTGAGCCGGACACGCGCCGATCGCATCGACAGTGTGACAGCTCCACTGAAACGTCACCAGGCCGTAGGGTTTCATCCCACGATGGTATGGCAGAGCGAGGCGAGATGTCTCGAAATCGATGAAGTACAACGGAGGCTTGAGGGCGTCGATGCTGTCGCTTAGGGCATCGCTCCTGAAGATCTCGCCGCGTCTGGTGAATTCGATCTGTCGCCGCTGCCGCGCCGGCACACTGGCAGGATTGGCGTTCCTGATCTCGAGGCCGTCGAGCGGGATGTCCAGAAGCGCGGCCTTACCTTCACCGATCATCCATTCAATGAGCGGTGTGTTGTCGGGTGCCCTGGCTCTGCTGACAGAGAACAGCTCCAACATGTGAGGCGAAGGGGTCGCGAGCCCGCGCCAGCACTCGGCGAAGCCATTCTTGTCGGCATCGGCATCAACGCGGAATTCGCAGTCCCGGCACTTGGCTCCCCGCTCCACTCCGGCCAGGTGTACAGGCAGTGGCGCATCCAGCCGCGACTCGAACAGCGCCGCAGCTCCTTCGACGTCGTGGCGCAGCATCGCGACCTCTTCCGATACGTCCACCTCGGTGATCAGATCGAGTTCGCCAAGCAGCTCTGGCGGGCCGATGTATCGGGCAGTGTGCAGCCGAGCCGCGCCGTCGCGCTCGTGCCGCACGAGCTCGAAGTAGCTCGGCACGTCGTCCACACCGGCGTGCTTGCATTTGTCCACCAGCACCAGAAACGGCCGAATAACCAGATCCGGCATCATCTTCTCGAGGAGAAGCACCTGAAACGTGATGTCCTCCAGCTTCTCCTCCCAGTCGGCCAATATCCTGTGCGGCGCTCTGACCGCCCGGAGCGCACCGCGCCTGCCACCGTCCAAAGAGGACGTGTGCTCCGCGCCGTCGAACGATTTCGCCTTCACCTCCAGCAGGCGGACGACGTTACCCTTCTTCTCGAGAATGTCGACTCGCGCCTGCCGCCTTCCGGCAATCAGCGTTGCCTCGAAGAGCGTGACGTTGTCGCGGCTGAGGTGCTCCAGCGTGCGCGCATAGTCCTGAGCGGGATCGCGCCCGTAATCGAGCTGAACGCCATCCGGGTACCTCGCCTTGGCCAGAGCCTCGACCATGTATCCGCCCTCGGCGAGGAGCGCCAGATACGGATCGCCGTCGCGGTTGTCCGTGTACCCGTTCTCCCGGAAGTAGAGCTTGGCTTCGCAGGTGCGCGCGAGCTTGAAGTCGGATTTGGAGAGCGTGCGGGCGGTTGAGGGGCGAGGGGCGGTGCCTAATGCCTGAATCCGGACGGTCATAGCTGCTTCCTGGATAGCGGAGCTACTGAAAGAGGTATGCTGAGGGGCTACGCGACTGATCGCGCCCTCCGAAGCTCACCAATCAGGCAAGTCGGACTGACCCGGATAGTACGCTGCGGGTCTGACAACGCGGGAGGTCTACGCACCTACAGCGGCAACGATAGGCTGCGGTTGATCAGGACGCCAACAGTCGAGGTTGCGTGTTCCTGAATTTGGCACATTAACCGATGCGCTCGAAGACGCTCCAAAACCCTGGCGCTTCGTCAGAGATCGCCGCGTGCAATTCCCTTCTGCTCCAGCACCCTGCGCATGCTGGCGAGCGCGCGATAGACCCGGTTGTACACGGCCTTGGCGTTCGGCCATCCGAGAGTCCGCGCCACATCCGCGGCCGGCAACTCCTCCACGATG
This sequence comes from uncultured Gemmatimonadaceae bacterium, assembly GCA_964636485.1. Taxonomy (GTDB): domain Bacteria; phylum Gemmatimonadota; class Gemmatimonadetes; order Gemmatimonadales; family Gemmatimonadaceae; genus CAYXRS01. Next base: position 10,338 of record CAZWSO010000021.1, on the reverse strand, counting down.
AAGAGTTGTACGCCCAAGCGCTCGTCCGCTGGAAGCGATTCGAACGCCCTGGCGAGCTCGCGGCGAAGCTCCTCACGGGCGATCAGCCTTTCGCTGGTCGACTCCTCGCTGTGGGCGCTATCCGCAAGTCCAGTTAGATAACGCATCACCCCTGCCGGGCCCGCCGCCTCCACCAGCCGATACGTCTGCGCCAATTCCCTGAGAAAGATGCCAAACGACAGTCGGTCGGATATCGCCAGTCGCACCAGCTCGTACGTTTCGGCGTGAGAACGCTGCTCGACGAAGACGTGAAAGAAGATCTGCCGCTGGATGGGGGACAGTCCGGCCGGCGTCTTCACGCGCCGGCGCCCATCGCGGTGGCGCAGCCAGTCTACTGTGAGATTGTGAACGACTGCTACCAGCCAGGTGGAGAATCGCCCTCGCCGTGCCCCTTCGACGTAGCGCTGAAGGCGCGCGAGCGAGTCCAGCGAGAGCTGCTCGCACACGTACGTGAAGACGTCCGAGGCGCTGTCCGCGCCCTGCACGGTACGCCGGATGGTGGCGAGGATGAGGCGGTGATAGCGCTCGATGAAGAGGTCCCAGGCCGCCTCGGGATCGCCCTCCTTCAGTTTGGCCTGCCACTTCTCCAAGGGTGCCCTCCTCGCGGGACACCGGCTTCAGGCTAGTCCGCACAGCCCCGGCGGTCAACGACCGCGTTCACTACCGGTCCTCGCCCTCTGCGTTCTCGCGCCGCTCATGATGAAGCCGGCCCAGTAGAACGGGTGGGCCGTGGTGGAATCGCGCAGAAGCTCCCGCTGAGCCATTGCCAGGGCCGCGGCGTCGCCCTGTCCCGACCTGAGATTGCGATAGAACTGTTGCATGAGCCTGGCAGTGGTTCGGTCCTCGACACGCCAGAGGGTGCCCAGAACGCCACCGGCTCCCGCCTGAAGGAAGCCGTGCATCAGACCCACCCATTCGTCGCCTGCGGGCACATCCGAAAACGCACCGGCGGCGAGGCCGGTCTGGCAGGCGCTCAGCACCACGAGCTGTCCGATGAGCTGGAGATCGAATACCTCGTGCACCTCCAGTCGTCCGTCTTCATCATCTGAGCTCGAGAGGTCGACATACGAGAACAACGGGTTGTGCTTGTTAAGCACGCCATAGGTTGCGAAGTGCAGCACGTCGTGACGCGGCGCCAATGCCAACAGTGCACCCTTGTTCGCCGCGGAACCGAAAAGCGTGGTGGTACGACGGCCGTAAACCGCGCGAATGCCCGCGACCTCGTCACGCGAAGCCGGTAGGCGTGCTATGTGGGGCGCAAGCGCCAACACCCGGGCGCCGCGACGGTCCGCCACCACATTGCCCAGTCGTACCCACGCGCCGGCGGATGGCGCGTAGGAAAGCTGAAAACGCTCGACGAGAAAGCGGTCGGCCGGATCCGACAACAGCAGCGCGCCGAACGGAAGAAAGTGCAGCTCTGCGTGGGGAACTATCACCAGCGCTCGCCTTCCACGCAGGTAGCCGGCGCGCTCCACCGGCTCGATCAGATGATGGTACAGGCGCCGCAGCGGCGTCCGCCATAGTGGCTGAGTTCCGTGGCTGCCGGGCCGCTCCATCACTCCCCGCGCAAAATCGATCAGGTTGGCGAGTTCGGCACGCCGGATGTCGAGGTCGATCGCGGCAACGGTATCCCCTGTGACTACGGTGACGATCGATCCGGAATCCGCCACCATGTACTGGAGGAGCACCATGTCGGAAGCAAGGTGTCTCGCAACCTCGCGCCACCCGATGCGAGTTGGAGCGACGAGTCGCGCGTACCGTGGCTCCGTCACCCGCAGCTCGCGAAGGAGCTCGGCGTACTCCCGCTGAGTTGCGGCGAGTGCCTCGCGGGCGGCATCGGACGAGCGATTCCCGAGTGCCGGCTCGCGCAGCCTCTCCCGCCCGGACTCGACTCCCTCTACCTCGCTCATCAGCTCGCCTATTCGACGTCGCAGGTCCTGCTCCCGCTCACTGGACCGGCGCCCGCTCGCTATCCGTCCACGGCCGAGCATGGCAATCGATTGGCCGCTACGCATTCGCTCGCTGATGGCGAACGTTTCCGCCGCGCGATCACGCCTGCTCTCGAGAAGAGCCAGCTCGGCGTACGGCTCCCACTTGTCGAGCAGGAATCCGGCACGCCGGTCTCCCGCCTGCAGTCCGGCCGCTGCCCCCTCGAGAGCAGCAACAGATGCTCGCAGCTGTTCGGCGGCCGGTTCGACCGCGCCGCGGCCACGCAGGGCTCGACCCATGCCCGCATGCAGGCGCCAGCGCAGTTCCACCGTTGGAAGATCCGCAATGACTTCCAGTCCGCGGCGATAAAAGGCTTCCGCAGCGAGCACGGCACCGGCGTTGAGCTCGAGCTCGCCGAGTTCCAGCAGAGCCGCGGCTCGGCCACGTTCCTCACCCAGGGCCGTGAAGGTGTCGTACGCGGAGTTCAGTGCCCGGCGTGCAGCCACAGCTTCGCCCTGCCGACGCCGTACGTCCCCCTCCTGCAGCCTGGTCAGGGCCGCCGAGCGCACGTCGCGCCCGGCCTCGTGTGCGCGCATCGCCAGCTCCAGCAGTCGAAGCGCACCGGTGTAGTCGTCGCGCAGCATGTGCAACACGGCGCGTCCCTCCTGCGCCGCCGCCCGGCCTCCGGCATCCTGCGCCTGCTGGAAGAGGTGCTCGGCACGGGCGTACTCCGCTTCCGCGTTGGCGAAGGCACCGAGCTGGAGGAAGAGGTCCCCCCGGGCGAGCGCCAGTCGGCCCTGTACTCCCGGCACGCCGAGTGCTCCCTCCGCGCTCCGCGCGCGCTCGAGAGTCGAATACGCGGCCTCGTAATCGCCGACGGCAGCCTGCACCGCCGCCACACTTCCGCCAACCGCCAGTGCCTCGACCACGGCACCCGATTCTTCGTGCACGCGCAGCGCCTGCACGAGAACCTCAAGTGCCCGCCTGTAGTCGCCACGCCGCACGGCCAGAAGGCCGAGGCTATGAAGGACAAAGCCCTCTTCTGCCGCGTCGCCGGCGGCCTGGTTCAGCTCGAGCGCAGATGTGTAGTACTCGTGCGCCGCGGCATAGTCGCCGTCGATCGCGGCTATGTCGCCCAGGTTCGTGAGGTTGATCGCCACGAGGCGGTGGCGACCCTCGCTCCGGTTGAGCGCCAGCGCCTCCTCGAACGCCTTGCGCGCGCCGTCCATGTCGCCCAGCGCACGAGCAATAAGGCCGAGGTTGTTCTGATCGGCAGCAATCCCACGCGAGTCACCGCTCCGCCGCCGAACAATCGATGCCTGCTCGTATAGCTGAGTCGCCGTCGCGAGATCACCGCGGTCCTTGCTTATGTTGGCCAGGTTGCCGAGAACGTTTCCCACGGTGCGATGGTCTGCCAGCGCCGTCGCGAGAGTGCGCGCGCGTTCCAGATAGTGGACGGCACTGTCGAAGTTGCCAGCCATGTAGTGCCCGGCTCCAATGCTGGCGAGTGAAGCGGCGCGCCCGGCGGAATCGCCGGCAGCGGTGGTGAGGCGCAGACTCTCCCGCCAGAGCTGCATGGCGGCGCCAACACCCCGCTGGCCCACCACGATCCGGGCCTCGCGGCGCAGACTGTCGGCATCTGCAACGTTGCGCCGCTGCACGGGCGTGGCGTTGGCAAACCGCTCCACCTGTCGCACAGGAAATGAGTCCGCCCAGGCCGTGGCGTAGGTCTCCGCAAGTGACCGGGCACTGGTGATGTGTCGGGCCGCGACGGCCGGGGAAGATGCCCGTGCCGCGAGCCGCAGCAGGCGCGCGATCTCGTCCCGCACGCTGTCAGGCTGCGCGCTCGGGGAATGGTCGATGATCGTTTGGTCCGGCGGCGACACCTGAATAGAATGGCTGGTGTCCACGGTCGCAGTCGCTTCCGGCCTGCGGGTGTCCGAGCACGCCGACGCGCCAAATGACAAACAGCAGATCAGCACCGATCGAACAATCCTCAGCCTACCAATCACGATGCACCATCCCGGGCTCAGTGAACCTCCAGCCCACTGAAGGAGCGGCAGCGCCGTGAGGCTTCGTTTTTCCGCCGCCAGCCACCAGGCATCCCGCCGAAGGACGCGTGGACGAATCGGCGCATGCGAGGGCTCCCCATGCCGCGGCAAGGGCGGCGAGAAGGCAGAGGTGTCTCATCGTAAACTCCGATGTCGATCCATCATTAGTTGAGTAGGCGAGTTCAGCGCGGATGCTCTCCATGGCGAATCACCAGACTGCGCCAGTCGGACACCACCCATCGGTCCCAGCCCGTCCTCGCCTCCACCTTCCACAGGTACTCGGCGGCAGTCGCGCCGGTCAGGTGAGTGGGAATCACTGCGGTGGTGTCGGTCGTATGGCCCTCCCACGTGAGCGTTCCCTCGAGATCGAAGATTCTAACACGGTATCGGTCAGCGTGCGGTACGCTGGTCCACACCAGCGAGTCCGCAGGCGTTGCCGGCGCTGCAGGTGCGAGGATGACCGGCGCTACGGTAGTGGTGATGGCGCTCTCGCGGTGCAGACGGCCGCCTTCATCGGGGGCCGTTTGCACTACTGCGGCGGACCCGGGCCAGAGCAGCACCAGGGCCACTGCGGCGGCCGCCAGCACCGACGCCAGCGCCGCGTATGACCGTGCCGAGCGTCCTATCGCGGGGAAGCGAAGCGCGGGGTCGAGCCGGCTTACTTCGCTGATGACGTCATCGCTGCGCAGAGCTCTGCTCAACCCGGCCAGACGAGCGCGACAATTGTCGCACTCGGCTACGTGATCCATCCACCCTTCATCTGATGCCGGCAGCCACCCTTCGGCCACCGCCGCCAGATCGGCATCGTCGAGGCACTCCGCCGAGGAGATCGAGTGCCCACTCTCGGCATTCCGGCCCCGGAGCGCCGCAGCCGTGTCGCGGAGCGCGCGGACTTTGGCAAGACAGGTCGGACATGTCTCCAGGTGAGCAGCAATGGCCTGAGGTACCGGCCAAGGCGACTCGGCAAAGGCGTGCTCGACGAGATCCTCAGGTGGCGGGCAGTTTGTACGCACTCGGGTTCACTGACTGGAGGGTTTCGCGCGACTTCGCCCCGTGGTACGGACACCGGCGGCCGAATTGCTCGGTGCTTTCGTAAGGGAACCGGGATTCACCAGACGTTTTGCGCCGATACGCACCGCAGCAGGACGCCACTGTAGAAGTCCGGCATATGTGCCTCCGACCGCTACCGATGCGGATAGCGAAGTACGGCACCTCATTCCTCGAGGCGCGCGCTTAACGTCTCAGACTGTGCGTCCAGGATGCGGAGAAAAACGCCGTCCTCAAAGTCCGACAAGCTCATGACGCCGTTGTACTCGACCGTCAGCGTATCGCCCGAGATCGTACCCGTTGCCTTCCATCTGTCGTCTCCATCAAAATCGAAGGTGACAGCGGAGCCGTTCCGCGAATAACTACCGGTGTATTCGCCAAAGAGAAGTCGTCCGGAGGCCGGGTCCCTGTACTGAAGGCTGAAAGCGCCGTCCTCGCAAAGGACGTATCGCTGCGCAGGGTAAGTCGCAGGGTAAGAGGACGGAGAGACTCGCTCGTACAGGGTGGCCGGACGCGGCGGTTCGGGAGCCAACCGCACGAACACGCCGTCCTCAAAGTCCGACCACTTCATGACGGCTCGGGCTTCAGAAGTGGTAGCCCGGCCTACTTGGGCGTGAAGCGCTCGTTCACTGAGCTGAAGCTCACGTACGGGCCGGTCGGCGATCCGGCGATTACGTAGATAGCCTCGCCGACCACGGCCGCGGCGTGACCGGAGCGGGCGGTCGGCATCCGTGCCACTTCCACCCAAGCCGCGGTTTGGGGATCAAAGCGCTCCACCGTGCTGCTGGGGATCGGTCCACTACAACACTGCGTCTGGTATTCGCCGCCCCCAAGTTGGTATACCTTGCTCCCGAGAGCGACGAGCGCAGCATCGAACCGCGCAGGTGGCGAAATGTACGAGGTCCATGTATCCGTCGCTGGATCATAAACCTCGAACGACCGTCCAAACCCGCCCGCAACGTAGATCTTACCGTCCACCGCGACGGCGCCATGGGCGCCGCGGTGCGTCGGCATCGGTGCCCGCCTTGCCCAGGCACCGGTGGCGGGATCGAAGACCTCGTGGGTGTTGTCCCAGTCGCCCATGACATCGGCAGGATCCAATTTTATCACTCCGCCCATGGCGTGGATTCGGCCATCCAGCACCGCCACGGCCAGCCCCACGCGCGGCATAGGCAGCGGGGGTCCTGCGACGACCGTGCCGGTGCGCGGATCAAAGATCTGCAAATCGCCCAGAGGTTCCCAAGGATTGTCGCGGGCGCCACCGACCACATAGATGAGGCCGCCGACCGCCGCCATGGCGGGAGACCTCACCGGTTGGATGAGGCTGCCGACCGTTCGCCACTCGTTGACCGCAGGGTCGTAGGCGAAAATCGCCGGTCGGGCCACCCAGCCGTCGCCCTGGGCAGCGACGCCTCCGGCCACATACACGATGCCGTCGAGTGCGGCGGCACTCACCTGCCAGCGAGCCTCGGGCATCGGAGCCAGCAAGGCCCAGCTGCCCAACAGGCCGGATTCCGGCTGGGGGGTGGACTCCTGCGTACTGAAAGTCACGGCGAGCGGACTCTCGAGCGGATCGCCGGACAGGTCTCGCACCTCCCGCGAGATGCGCAGCTCGTAGTTGGTCCCCGGCTCCAGTTCCGCTGCAGGGACCAGCTCCACTACCCACGGCTCGCCAGCGGACAGCGAAACGCCGGTCTCCACAACCGCCCCGCCGCTCAGCAGTCGCACGCCGTTGGCAAGAGTTCCCGGATCAACGGGCTCGCTGAACACCACTGTCGGCCTTATGCTCAAAGCGACGTCCGTCCTGCCTCTCGGCGGAACGGTTCGCACCACGACGGGTGGCCGCTTCTCCCTCACCAGCGCGTACGCCACGCTGGTTGACCCGCTCGTATCCGTGAACAGGAGCTCGATCTCGTCGCCCTGTGTGGCGGCGATTGACACCGGATCGAAGCCGCCATCCACGAGCTCTGCCACCACCTCCACCGTGCCGATGGTCTTATTGCTGATCCGAACGGTGGTCATGTCCGACAGCGAGCCGGGCGGCAAGGATAGATATACCGACTGCTCCGTAACAGAAGCCTGAAATGCTTCACCCGATACCGGCGGCTGCACCGCGTCGGATACGATCAGTGCTGGCACCGAGATCAGTGCTGGCACCGAGATCACCGGGGGGTCGGCTGGAATCGTGGGCGCGTCCGAGCATGCAAGTACGCTCGACGTTGCGACAACGACGGAGAGTAGGCGCCTCATTGTGATCTCACCGTGTGGCAGGTGGTACGCTCGATACCCGAGCTTTGCGGGTCCGGACTATCGAAGTCGCGCTGACCCATGAGACTCGGTGTCGAATTCGGCAATGTGGTACGGACAATCGGAGGCGGATTGCTCAGGGCGGACCGTTCCGGCCCCTCGCCCGATTACCTGTCACCTCTCCGGCAGCAGCTCCTCCAACGCAAGTCGTGTCTTCGGTGAAAGCTGCACCTCGTCGAAGTACCTGGTAACCACCTCAAGCGCCGCTGCCGCCGAGCCGATGTTGAGATAGCGCAGCAGATAACGCACGTCGTCCAGATCGTGAAATTCCTCGCCCAGCCGCATCGACGCGCACTTCATGGCCAGCAGATACTCGGGCGTCGCCACGAAGACGCGCAGGTGCTCCAGCTCGAGCCACGGGTCGAAGTCGCCGTGCGGGCTGAGGAAGCCCTTCACCGCGTCGTTGAGCCAGCTCTCAGGAACCCCCGTCCGTGCGGCAACACGGGCGGCAGCCTGCCGCACCGCTGTGCTTGGGCGGAAGAAGGCATCTAGATCACGCGTGGACTCGCGCGCGCCCAGGGCGAGACACATCACCGCGCCGCCCACCAGATACACCTCCCCCTCCACGTGCGCCGCCTCCAGCTCGGCGTCGAGCAGCTCGAGCAGTCGCCGGATCTCCGCGCGCGTCAGCTTCACATGCGCCACCACGCACCCACCCGCATCAGACGCGCGCGCCGAGCGACGCGTCGACGAACAGATTGCGTCGCTTGAAGGGAACGGGGGCCGCTCGAAGCAGGTGCAGCCGGAGTGCAGGAAATGGCGCAGCGAAGTAGGGCTGGGCGAGCGGCGGCACCCGGCGCACCCATCCCGGCGGTGCCACGCCTTTCATGCCGGCCCCCTGCTCCACCATGGCTGCGAGGTAGTTCGCCAAAAACGGAGTGAGATCGCACAGTTCGGCGTGATTCACCGCCTCCTGGAATTCCTCCGAGCCCAGCGCCGAGAGCAGGGCGTTCAGCTCCGCCAGAACGAAGCGATGTTCGCCGCCGCCCCCAAGGGCGGTCACCAGCTCCTCGAACCGCAGCCGCGCCGGCGGCAGCGCGCGCGCCAGGACGTAGCCGGAAATGTCGAGGCCGGCTTCAGCCGCCCGTCGCCGTAAGGTTTCCTTCTGGGCTGGGGTGACGCGGATCTGAAGCTGCTCGGACTTGGAGGACATGGATCAAGACTCGCACCAAATGCCGAGATTGTCAATACGTATGTAATGACATATGGGAGCAGCGCTGCACGCAGGGCCCTCTTGGCGGCTGGTCTGTCCGCCCGTCCGCCCGGTCGCCCCTCCGCGCTGGACGCACCCCCCTTCGCGAGGGAGATTCCCACCCACCACGCTCATTCCTCCTTCATCAGATGCAGACTGCGATTCACTCCCCCTCCCCTCCCCCCGCCTGGCTCGTCACGCTCTTCCGCTCCATCGACGCGCGCGACTGGGACACCTTCGTGGGCCACCTCGCCGACGACGCCCGGTTCCGCTACGGAAGCGGCCAGACGGCGCGTGGCAGGGAGACCATTCGGCAGGCCGCGGATATGGCTCTCTCGCCGTTCACCTCGGTGCAGCACGAGCTGCTGGACGTGTGGGAGCGCACCGACTCGACGCTGGTGGAGGGACGGGTGACGTACCAGTGGCCAGACGGCCACCGGCAGACGCTCCCCTTCGTCAACCTGTTCCGGATTCAGCCGGGGGAAGTGGGAGGCGGAGGGGGAGCGGGAGGCGGACGCGCGATCACCGACTACCTGATCTTCATCGACCCGTCGCCGCTCTTCCGGCCGCGGCCGGGCTCGCTGGGCGCGTACATGGGCGTGGCGCGCGCGCCGTTCCTGATGCTCCCATTCCTGCTGATCGCCGTGGGAGCGGCGGCACAGGGGTGGGCTGGCGACTTCCACCTCGGCCGCACGCTCCTGGCGCTCGTCGGGCTCATCGCCGCGCACATCGCGGTGAACGCGTTCAACGAGGCGAGCGACTACGACACGGGGATCGATCTCTCCACCATGCGCACGCCGTTCAGCGGGGGGAGCGGCACGCTCCCGGAAGGGTTGCTCGATGCGCGGCGCGCGCGACTGCTGGCGTTCGGCTCGCTCGGCGTCGCGGCGCTGTGCGCGATCTGGCTGTTCATGCAGATCGGGATGCCCATCGTGCCGATCGTGCTGGCGGGGCTGGTGCTGGTGGTGGGCTACACGCCGTGGTTGACACGCGTTGGCGTGGGCGAGATCGCCGCGGGGCTGGGGCTCGGCTTCCTCCCGGTGCTCGGTGCCGCGGTGGTGCAGACGGGCAGCGCCGCGCTCGCGGCCGTGGCCGCCGGCGTCCCGGCCTTCTTCATGACGTTCAATCTGCTGCTGCTCAACGAATTCCCCGACGAGATCGCCGATCGCGTCGGAGGCCGTCGCAATCTGGTCATCCTTCTGGGACGTCGAGGCGCGGCCAGCGTTTACATCGCTGCAACAGCGCTCACGCTGCTCGCCATCATCGCATTCGTCGCCGGCGGCGTGTTCCCGGTGTGGTGCCTGCTCGCGCTGCTCCCTGCCTGGTACATCCGCGATGCTGTGCGTTGGGCGACGGGCGATCCGTCGCGCGCGGTGCCGATCGGGGCGCTGGCCGGGAACGTCTTCTGGAACCTTGGGACGAATCTCCTGCTCGCGCTGGGCTTCGTGCTGGCGATTGCGGTGTAGCAGGCGATCGCTCGGCGCGATCTGCATGAGCCCGGTGCGGCAGATCAAGGGGACGGGCCCCTTGGAATCAAGGGGCCCGTCCCCTTGAAACATTGGCCGAGTCTCACCCCCCCATCCGATAGAACCCGCCGAGCACCGCCCCGTACGCCAGGTGGGCGATCACCGCGGCCAGCGGCGTCCCGTATCCGTAGTTGAGCGCAAGCACGCCGGGCGGCTGAAGCTGCCGCGTCGGCTCGGGGCCCCACTCCTCGTTCGCCATGCGCGGATGCATGCCCGGAAGGAGCGGCATGGCAGCGATGAGCACGAA
>CAZWSO010000020.1:0-25004 GCA_964636485.1 uncultured Gemmatimonadaceae bacterium | reverse complement strand
CAGGTGGATCACGGAAAGTACATCGTGATCTGGAAGCAGGAGGGCGGCAAGTGGAGGCTGCACCGGGACATTTGGACGACCAGCGTGCCGCAGCCTGCCTGACCGCACGACGGTGTTGGGATGCGGCCGCTCGCCACGCGCGAGCGGCCGTTGCGCATTGGGGATCCGGATTGCAGCGATCGCGCGCGACGCACGCGCCCGCGGCACTCTGGCGCGCCTGCCACCGCGGCGGTAAGTCTCGACACCAACTTCCTTTTGCCCCGAGCAGGCCATGCCCGCCAGATCACATCTCGTTCGCTTCGCCACGGTTGCCACCTGCGGCATCGTCGTGGCCGTCGCCTGTGCACACTCTCCACGGGCCGTGCCGATACCGCAGCCGGATGAGACAGGGGCATCCGTTGGCGGCGGCGCCCTCGACGTCTACTGGGCGAACTTCCAGATACACTGCGGCCGCGCCTTTCCGGGCCGCCTTGGCGTGGAGCCGCCGGGCGACGACATGCTCAGCGGCGACGAGCTGCTGATCGCGCACTTCCGCGACTGCACCGATCGCGAGATGAAGATCGCCTTTCACATCGAGCGCGAGGGCGACGCCGGCTGGGATCGGTCACGCACCTGGGTGTTGCGGCGAATCGGCAATCAGATAGAGCTGCGCCACGACCACCGGCACGAGGATGGGACGGCGGACCAGAGCACCTGGTATGGCGGCTTCACCCAGACGCCAGGCACCGCCAATCGGCAAGAGTTCGAGTTCATCGATGCCGCACCAATGCCGGGCGTGTGGCGCGGCTGGCAGCTCGAGATCGAACCGAACGTACGGTACCGCTATGGCACCGTACGCAATGGCGAGTGGCGCTGGCGTGTAGACTTCGATCTCTCCTCCACCGTCCCCGTTCCGCCCCCGGCCTGGGGTCATCCTGCACCCGGGGATGAGCCGCGCCGGGCCCAGGCGCCTGTCCCTGCCGCTGCCGCTGCCCCCGGACCGCCGGCCACCGACATCCATCTCGTGCCGCTCGGCCGCCGCGACGATCGATGGACCTTTGGTGCGCCGCGCAACATCACCGATCGGCAGGGCTATGACAATCAGCCGTCGTTCACGCCCGACGCCGCCGCTGTCCACTACACCTCCATCCGCGACGACGGCCAGGCCGACATCTACCGCTACGAGATACCCAGCAACCGTACTACGCGTGTCACGGCTACTGCCGAAAGCGAGTACTCACCCACAGTGATGCCGGGCGGCGATGGCATCTCCGCCGTGCGTGTGGAGCAGGACTCCACTCAGCGCCTCTGGCGCTTTCCACTCGGCGGCGGGACTCCATCGCTGATTCTCGAGCGTATCGCTCCAGTAGGTTATCACGCGTGGGGCGACGAGCACACGCTGGCGCTGTTTGTCCTGGGTGCGCCGCCTGCGCTTCAGCTTGCCGACACGCGATCCGGCAGCGCGCGCGTCATCGCCAGCGACATCGGCCGCGCCATGCAGCGCATGCCCGGCACCGACACCATTGCCTACATGGTGCGCGTGCCGCCCACACAATGGCGTGTCACCGGCATGGATTTCCGCACCGGCGGGTCGCGCCACATGACCGTGGCGCTCGAGGGAAGCCAGGACTTCGCGTGGACGCCCGATGGCACGCTGCTCATGGCGCGGGAGAACACGATTTACGCCTGGCGGCCCGGGGGGGATGGGTGGACTGCCGTCCACAGCTTCGACGCTCCCGCACTTCAGCGGATCACGCGTCTTGCAGTGGCGCCGGATGGGAGCTGGTTGGCGGTTGTGGCGGAGAGATAGCGGCTGCCTGCGCGCAGTCACGACCCTCGCCCCGCACGGAGCAGCTGGAGGCTGGCAGCTGCATCCCTGCGAGGGGGAGTTCCAGAAGCGAGCTGGCAGCCCGACTCTCGACCCTACCTTATCACATCCACGGCTCGTCCCCCGATGGCCCGTAAATGGACGGGACCTTCCCGCCGGCCATGCGGAGATAGACCGTGAACTGCCCGCGATGATGTATCTGGTCATGCAGCAGGAACCAGAGGAGCTGCATCCGGGAGATGTCGCCCATCGTCTTTGGGCCGGTAAAGAACTTCACCGTCTCCATCAACTTGTCGTCGGGGGTGCGGCGGACCAGATCCCCGAAGTCACGATGCGCATTCTGAAGCGCGCTGAGGATCTCATCCCACGATTCCGGAGCGGGCGGCGCGTCTCCCGGGGGTACACCTTTGGCAAACGCATCATGGAACACCATCTCGCCCAATCCCCGTTCGACAACGAAGACCCAGGCAAGCTCGCGCGCCGTTTTGCACTTCTCGTGCGGCTGGAGGTCGAGCCTGTCCGGCGGATAGGCATGCAGGACACGCATGGTGGTCGCGTGCTCCCGCTCGTACGAGTCGAGGAACTGCTCCTTGGGCGTTGGCGTCGCACCGAGCGCAGGAACCGTCTGGGGGGTCTGAGTGGTGGCCATGGGGGCTCCCTTGTTGAATCCGATGGTTTCAGATGTGGCGAATCCGGCACGCGCACGCAATAGCAGCGAGGAATCGCTGTGCACGTGCTTCCTGGCGTCGATTGGAGTGGTTACGAGGGTTCCGAAGGTGGTTGCGCCGTCCCCGGGACTTCCGTCGCCTTTCCATCAGGCCCGATGAACTGAATCTGGCGGCGAGGGAAGACGCCAATGATGCGCTGATCATGCTCCCGACGAGCCATCTCGGTGACGATCGCGTTGGCCAGCATGCTCTTCCAGCGCCGCCGCTCACGTGCCGGCACCAGATACCGGATGCTGACATTGGTCCACGAATCGTCGAGCGAGAAGAAGACCTGCGGTTCCCGGGCCACCGTGCTCTCGAGACGCGCCGCTGTGAGAATGCGCTCGTACTGCTCCGCCGGAGCGGCCATCTGGTCCCCCAGCACCCGCCTCGCTACATCCAGCAGTACCCCCGCGGCGTAATCCATGTCCGAGCGGTTGCCGACGGGTTCCGTGATTTCGTCCCAGACGTACGGAAAGTCGCGGGTGAGGTTCACGATTGAACCGCCGAGCACCTCGCTGTTCGGAAACGTAATGAGGCGTCCGGTTGCCTGCTCCGCATTCACGAACCCCCTGCCCGGCGAGCCGATCTCCCAGACGGTGGTGGTGAGCGGGTCGATCTGATAGACGTCTCCGAACACCTCACCCACGGCCACGCGATCACCCACCCGGTAATAGCCGCGGAAAGAGTTCAGCAGCCAGCCGGTGAAGCTCTCGATGGGAGTCTGCAGTGCCCACGAAAGCGCCAGACCAATTAGTCCCAGCGAGCCGAGCAGCGCCCGTACATCCCCGGCGATCACGCTCACCGCAATGCCGATCGCGAACAACCAGGTGACGATGCCGAAGAGCGCCACCGTGGCGCTGCCGCGCTCCCATTGCCCGAGCAACCGCCGTAACACCGGCCGCATGATGCGCACGAGCAGCCAGGCCATCGCGAACGTCGCGAGCGCGACGATGAATCGCGGCAGATGGGCGAGAAAACCGAACCAGAGACCGCGCACGACGTCACGCGCCTCCTCCACGGCAACGCGGACGAGCGTATCCGCGCGCACGGGGGAGACGGCGGTATCCTCCTCGGGCTCCACCAGGTCCTCGACCGCCATCTCATCGATCACCGCCACCGTATCGGGAATTTCGCGTGCGGCAGCGGGGGTGTCCTGCACGACGCCCGCCTCGCCTACCTCATCCCAACCGAAGAGGATGAGGAGGAACGCGGTGATCGCCACGGCAAGGATGGTCGCCTGCCGGAAACCGCGCAGCCGGGATCGCGCCCCCTGCTGCGCCCCCGCGCCGCGCAGCCGGCGTCTGCGCGAGGTGCGCCGTCGAGAGATTCGTCGCGCCGCAGATCTGCTGCCGCGGGGAGCGTGCGGAGTCGACTCCTGGCGTGGTCGGTCGAGCATACCCCCGCCAGCTGGTGCATGGTTCGGTCCAGCAGCCGTTTACTGGTGCCGTTGATGAAGGCTGGACGACGCCGAAAGCCGCCGCAGTCGTGGCGATCAGGGCGGAAGCTCTCAGGCCGCTCGCCTCAGCCCGAAGAGACGCCACGCGAACCAGACGAGCGACAGCAGCCAGAGTCCGTACAGCACTACGCGCATCGGATGCCATACGATGCTCTCTACCACCAGCAGATCCGCGCCCTGTCGGCGCAGCAGCACGCGGCTTATCTCTTCCGCCGTGAACCACCCCCAGAGGATGGCGGCCCACAGCAGCCCCACCCGCCCCCACAGCGGCGGGGTGAGCTGGGCGGGCAGGCGTCGCACGCTCATGTAGCCGACCACCAGCGAGAACAGATACATGCTGCTGATCGTGAAAGGGCCCGCAATGAGGATCAGGAAATCGGGCTGCAGCCGGTCCACCGCCTCGCCGCCGCGCCACGAAGCCAGCATGATCGCTATCCCGGCGGCCACGAACAGCGTCAGGAAGCTGAGAAAGCTGCGCTTCAGCGTCCAGAACCTGGTGTGGCGCCCGAAGCGTTCGTAGAAGATGCTGCCGGTGATGCGCGTTACAGTGTCGACGATACCGACCTGTGTGGAGAACAGCACTAACGACCCACCAAGCAGGAAAAGCGCGCGCATCCACTCTCCAGCCGACATCGCCAGTGCCTCACCCTGTAGTCGGACCATCTCCGACATGTTCCCTTCCAGATCGCTGCGGCCGGTGCCTACGGTTGAGGCGACGAGCAGCGTTGTTATCACTACGCTGACCACGATGAGCACGAAGAACGTCAGGAACAGCTCGCGGCGGGCCACGCGCATCCACTCACGGAATCGCGCCAGCGCCGTGGGTGACTTCACATCGAATACGTAGCCGGTCTGGCTCACCTCCTCGTTCGCACCGCGAATACCCGCGATGCGTCCCTGATAGCTGGCCATGCCGAACCCCTTGTCGCGCAGCCAGAGCGATTGCGCCAGCAGAAGCGTCCCACCGCTGCCGGCGTACGCCACTGCCAGGAGTAGTACAGGGAATTGACTGCCGGTGAGCAGCTCGGGTGGTGCGCTGCCGATGGAAACGGCGCCGCGCAGCAGCGCGACAAGGTCGCCGGGCAGGAGACCGGCAGCGAGCAGCGCCACGAACAGGAGCGGGAAGAATCCGAGCACGAGGATTATCTGGAAGCGCTCGAGCGCGTTGTAAACGATCTGTGATACCGCCAGTCCCAGCCATATCACGACGAACATCATGATGGCCAGCGGCTGCCAGGCGATGATGTCGCCGGTGATCGCCGTCACCATCTGGCCGGTGAAGCTCGCGCTCTGCGACGCCCAGCCCGGCCAGAAGAAGCTGGCGAGGGTGGCCAGCAGGAAGAACCAGGGCCAGAAGCCGAACCGGTCCAGCCGGGACATCCCTGCAAAGACCGACTCGCCAGTGGCCACGGTCCAACGCTCGATCTCGATGATGACCACGAACTGTGTGAGCACACCGATCCAGAAGAGCCACCAGATGGAAAAGCCGTTCACCGCGATCAGGTTGGGCCAGAGAATGAACTCTCCGGCGCCGAGACCCATGCCCAGCGCAATGACGGATGGACCCACCAGGTGGCGCACGCCGGGAACGCGCGGGACATCGTTCTGAACGCGGAAAGGTGGCCCGTGTCCCGGATCCGGGAAGTCCGCGGTGCGCGGCGCCACCGGGAGCTCCTCATCGCGCAGTGGACGGTACACGCCGTGACGATACTGCCGTCCTTCCTCGTCCGAGCATCTGATGTCTTCAGCGGGAACTGCGTGGAGCTCGCTCATGCGCTCGCTGGCCGGACGGAGATCGTGGGCGATGTGTACGCGGCGCGGCGAAGATACGGAGGCGGGGGCCCCGCTGCCAGACAAGCCCCCGCTGCCAGACAAGCCCCCGCTACCAGACGAGCCCCCGCCGTCTTTCGCTGCCGAGCAATCCTTCTACTGCTGCGCCGTGCAGACGCTGTTCACCGCGGCAACCGGCGGCTCCATGACCAGCATGCAGTCGGACACGATCTCGTAGCGGAGATTGTACGCCTGCTCTGTCCGATGCAGCTCATCGAGCTTGGCGTGCAGGGCGTCGACGTCAGTGGTCAGGGTGCAGTACGTGACGTAGGATCGCGGACCCCCGCATGCCTTGGCACCTACTGGTGCAGCCGCGCACTGACCATCCTGCTCGCAGCCATCGGTACGCGCCAGTCGCCGTGCCTCTTCCTCCAGCCGCCGAATCGTTCGTTCGTCTTCCTGACGGTTGCCCGTCAGCGTGATCCCGGCCACCGGCTGTTCCATTTCCGCGCGATCGCCGCCGCCCACGACATCGTCCGGCTGACTGGTCTGGCAGGCAAGCGCGGCGACCATCGCCGCCGCCATCAACGCATATCTCTCGAGTCTCATGCGACCTCCGTTGGACGTAGTACCACGGCGGGTCGGATGAGGATCCGTATCAGACGACACCCTCGTAGACCATCTCGCCGCCCACCACAGTGAGCAGAATACGTGCTCCGGAGATTGCCGCGGGCGCCTCAGCCACGAGATCGCGGTCAACCATGACCAGGTCTGCCAACCGACCAGCCTCCAGGGTTCCCTTGGCCGCAGCTGCACCTTCCGCCAGCGCGCCGTGTACCGTATGCGCAATTAGCGCCTCCTCCACGCTAATGCGCTCGGCCCCCGTCCATCCCTCAGGGTGCAACCCGTCGAGTGTCTGGCGCGTCACCGCGGCATGCAGAGCCATCAGCGGCTCCGGAGGGGACACGAACCAGTCGCTGCCGAATGCCACCGTGGCACCGGCGCGCATGAGAGAGCCGATCGGAAACGATTGTGGCACGCGCTTCGGTCCGATCACGCCTTCCGCCCAGCAGCCGTCGTCCGCAAGGTGATATGGCTGCATGCTGGCCACCACGTCGAGCTGTGCGAAGCGTGGCAGATCGGCCGGATGTACGTGCTGCGCGTGCTCGATCCTGAACGAGGTCCTGGCCGGCGCCGCCCCTACGGTAACTGCGGCAAAGATGTCCAGCACCGTGCGCACCGCCCGGTCACCGATGGCGTGGACGATCGGCTGGAGCCCGTGGGTCAGCGCGGCCGCGGTCTGCTCGCGCAACTCTCCCGGATCCACGACGAGGATGCCCCGATCGAGCGGCGCATCGGCATACGGCTCGAGAAACGCGGCGGTGTGCGAGCCGAGCGAGCCATCCATGAATGCCTTGAGTCCTCCGATCCGCAGCCAGTCATCGCCGGCGCCGGCCGCCGCTATCTCGTCGCGCAGCCGCTCCCAGCTGTTCATGGGAACGGCGGCGTAGGTGCGCGTACGCAGCGCGTCACTCGCACGAGCAGCGCGCAGCACCTCCACGTCCGACCACGTACCCATGTGATGCACCGATGTCACGCCGCGCGCCGCCAGATAGCGGCAGGCACGTCCCACCGCGGCCACCAAGACATCCACTGACGGAGCCGGCACGCGGTCGAGCACGAGCCGCATGGCTTCATCCTTTAGCACGCCGGTGGGAGAACCGTCACCGCCGCGCACGATGACGCCACCGGCGGGAGCATCCGTGGAGTCGTTCACACCAGCCTCGCGAAGGGCGAGCGAGTTCGCCAGCCCCATGTGTCCATCGTGGCGTGAGATGAAGACCGGATGCTCTGGCGTTACGGCGTCGATCCAGCCGCGCGTGGGAAGCTCGCCGCCCCAACGGTAATGATCCCAGTCGCCGCCCGTGATCCAGTGGCCGCTCGGCACCGTGGCGGCGAACCGCTGCAGCCGTAGTATCATCTCCTCGGGCGACGTCGCGCCGCGCAGTTGCACGGACGATAGCCGCAGCGCAGACGGTATCAGGTGCATGTGCGCATCGATGAAGCCTGGAAGCACCATGGCGCCGCGGGCATCGATCACCCGCGTCGCCGCGCCAGCGAGCTTCATGATCTCCGCACTCGATCCGACCGCCGCGATCCGCTCCCCAGCTACCGCCACCGCACCCGCCCATCGCCGCCGCGCTACTCCGGTCCAGACACGAGCGTTGGTGACGATGACAGACGGCACCACGACGCCCTAGCGCCGCGACATCGCGTCTCGGATGTCCAGCAGGATCTCGAAGTACAGTTGCTCGCGCCGATAGGCGAAGTCGAGTGTCGCCATCTGGCCGTCGTCGCCGGAGGTCCTGGCGCGCTCGAAGGCCTCTCGGTACATGTCGTCGAGGTTTGACAGGATGCGTTCGCGGGAGCGGGGCATGCGCGTGCTCTCCAGTGCACGAGGAGTGAGTCGCGGGAGCTCGCCCTCCGCCGGCTCGGTGGGTGAGCGCGACTCCAGAAGCCAGCGCTTCGCGATGCCGATCATCGCTCGGCGGGGGTGGGCGCGGTCGAACATCGTGATGCCGAAAAGAAAAGGAGCCCCCGTGGCTGGTGAGCCACCGGATCGCGGCGCGCGTGCAGCCTCCAGTCAGGCTGTCGCCGGCGAGGGCACTCGCCAGCGGCGCAACATAGCGCGGCAGCGACGGCCGGGCAACGCGATGTCTGCGACAGGCCAGCGGAACTCCTTAAGGCTGACGGGGTTAGAACAATGCCGCGCTGCCCGCCGGGCGCCGCGGAAGTGGCAGCGAGGCTGAAAACGGCATTACTTTGATGGCGTTGCGGAACACTCCGGGAGGAATGACATGAACAACGTGAAGGTCTTCGTGCTGATGGCGGCACTCACCGCCATGCTCGTCGCCGTCGGCGGGGCCATCGGGGGTCAGAGCGGGATGATCATCGCGCTCGTCCTGGCGGCGGGGACCAACTTTTTCGCCCTCTTCATGTCCGACAAGATGGTGCTTCGTGCATACCGCGCGCAGATCGTGAGCGAGCGCGAGGCACCGGAGCTCTATCGCATGGTGGAGCGCCTGCGACAGAACGCCGGCCTTCCCATGCCTACGGTCGCCATCGCGCCGCACGCGCAGCCGAACGCCTTCGCCACCGGGCGCAGTCCGGAGCGCGCCGTCGTGTGCGTAACCCAGGGGCTCATGCAGCTGGTGAACCGCGAGGAGCTCGAGGGAGTCATCGCCCACGAGCTGGCGCACATCAAGAACCGGGACATGCTTCTCCAGACATTCACCGCAACCATAGCCGGCGCCGTATCGAACCTCGCCTTCTTCGGTTATTTCCTCGGCGGCCGCAACGGGCAGTCGAACCCGCTGGTGCATCTCGCCATGATCATCCTCGCCCCAATCGCGGCGGCCATGGTGCAATTCGCCATCAGCCGGCAGCGCGAGTTCAAGGCGGATAAGGTAGGCGCGGAGATCTGCGGACGTCCGTTGGCGCTTGCCAGCGCGCTCCAGAAGCTGGAAGCCGGAGCTCAGCGCATCCCCATGCAGGTGTCTCCCGCGATGGCGCCGATGGCCCAGGTCAACCCGCTCGGCGCACACAGCGGCGGCATGTCCAGACTCTTCTCGACGCACCCGCCGACAGCGGAGAGGGTGCGGCGGCTACAGGAGCTGACACTGTAGGGATAAAACCGGGGCGGGGGTCACACGAAGTGCGGCCGTCGCCCCTGCCCCAACCCTGGCTTGCTCTGTCACACGCCGCCTCGCGGACCCTCGGCCGCGTACCGCAGCAGGATGCGTGCGTACACCAGGTGCACGGCGATCAGCAGGGCGATGACCCCGCCCACGCTCACCCAGGTTACCAGCGAGCTCCAAGTGTCCAATCCGCCGCGACCCGGCAGGGTGGACAGAACGATGATTACATAGAGCGCCAGGATCCCGGCGGCTGCGCCGAGTGCGCCAAGTGCGGCGTGTCGCGCAAAACGCATGGGCACCTCCGCATGGTGAAGAGACGGGAGCTGCGGCTGCTGGGCACGTCACCGTGGCGTCAGTCGGTGAAAGACGGCGTCCTCCACCACGCGCCCGTCGCGGAGGTGCTCGCGCACAATGCGCTCCAGCAGCTCGGGGGTCACACCAGCATACCACACGCCGTCCGGATAGACCACAACGATTGGTCCGCCCGAGCAGACGCCCAGGCACGGCGTCTCGCCGCGCTTCACGCGCCCAGTTCCGAACAACAACCCTTCGCTCTCAAGCAGCTCCGGCAGCAGCTCATAGAGATCGCGTCCGCGCCGGTCGGGAGAGCAAAATCCCCCCGTGCAGACAAGAATGTGCCGGCCGTACGGATCCATATTCGGGTGGTTCTGTCGCCCCATTATCTAAAGCTACACCACCTCCCCTTCGGTCCAACCGTACGCCGGACGGCTGCGGCGGCTCCCAGCAGGGGCCGTCCGGCTGTCCGACTTGACCCGTAGCGGTCCCCGGCTTAGGTCAGGAAAGAGCCCTGGAGGTTCTGATGTCTCAGAGCAGTATCGCTCCTCTGACTGTCGCCCTTTTGGCGGCGGTCGTTTCGGCGGCGTTCGTGCTGCCGCCTCAGGCGGACGCTCAACCTGACCCGCGGGAAGCGCACCAGTGGCAGCCGCTGGAGGCACAGCTGCTTCCGGCCACGGGCTCCCATTTCGTCGCCTTCAGGCTCAGCAGGCCCAGCCACGTGGCGGTGTTCGCGATAATTAGTGGCGAGGCCGAGCTGGTCTTCCCCTGGCGCTCTGGTCAATTAACCCTGCTTCAGGCAGGGACGCACAGCTCCTTCACCAGCGGAGTGCGGCTCCGGGCGAGTGTGTCCGCATCAAGCCGGATCGTCGGAGTCGCCGACGAGCAGGCGCCGGTCGCCTATCTGCTTATCGCCTCGGAGCAGCCACTCGCCGTGGCTCCCATGGTTGCCGATCCGCTCCGCCTGCGGCGCGAGCTGGCCGCGCTTGGTGCCGCACACCGGGATGAGCGTGAGGTCATGAGCTTGCTCACCGGGATGGCGCTGCCGCCATCAATTCCAGACGACAAGTGGACTACGGACGTGCTCTACGACTGGTCTGGCGCAAGGCCACGCGACGATGCGCCGCGTGCAGCGTATTCGACAATCCGAACGGTCGAGCCGGTTTGGCTGCTCCCGGTGAAGTTCCGGTTCGGACGTCACCCTCGGGGGTGCCCCGCGGCACGAGGACGGTCGTCATTCAAGTCGCCATGCCACCGACCTGCTGGAGACGCCACAATTCGATTGCCTCGACGGAGCGCTTCGGTCGACAGGGGCGCGAGCGCGGGCCAGGGACCAGCGAAAATCGTGATGCCATCCCGCCCGGCCAAGGCATCTGGGGGAGCAGTGAGCGGCGAAACAGCGCCGCGCGGCGGTCCGGGGCGTCTGCACCTGGAACCGGGTAGCAGACAGCAGTCATTGCCGCGCCCGTCGGCGTCGCCAGCCGCTTCACCGCCCCGACCCACGGTCAGAGCACCCGCCACAAGAACTCCCGCCTCTCGAGTGCGGCAGGCGCCAGCCCAACGGACGCAATCGATCCGAAGTCCTGACCATTCCGACTAGGCTCAACGGGGGCATCGGAGAGAAGCGTCTCGTGCGCGTCGATTGACCCGGTGCGGTCCGACTCCCAGCTTAAGGAAGAACCGCCACGGGGGTACGCATGTCTCGCAGTATCCTGTTGGTGCCGTGTGTCGCACTGGCGTCGGCTTGCGTGTATTCCAACCCCACAGGGGCGCCGGCGCCCCTTCGCGAGAACATCGAGAGCGGTATCACGGCGCACCTCCTGCCGAGCACCAGCAGCGAAATCGTGGCCTTCCACATAGGTGAACCGGCATACGTGGCCGTGTTCGCGCTCCATCGGAACAGCGCAACGCTACTGTATCCACAGCGCATGGGGCAGCTCGCGCCACTGGAGGCGGGCGTACACCGCGCATTCACGAACCAGGCTGTTGTGCCGTTCATCAGCAGGGCGATTCAGCGCATGGCGCCGCATCTGAGCGCCAGTCCAGGGCCCGTCACATACCTTCTCGTAGCCTCTGAGCATCCGCTCGATGTCGCTTGGCTGATCTACAATCGTGAGCGGCTTCGTCGCCAGATGGAGTTCAGCCTTGTTGGGTACAGTGAGCAGGCCACCATCTCTTATCTGACCGACCTCGTCGTCCCCTGGGGCACCCCAGACGGGGCCTGGACAATAGACGTATTGTATGGCTGGACCACGCCAGCGTTCTCCCATTCTCACTCCTACGCCACACGCCAGGGGTGGCTGCTGTATGCGCCTGCCGGATGCGACCTCAGCGGTCTCGTGACGGGTTACGGACCGTGGGCAGGCCTCCAGTGCTTTCCCAGGCCGCCGCGGGTTCCGCAGCCGCCAGCCGAGACACCGCCGAACGACAGCACGCCTGAAGCGCCGCCCAAGCCAGACGGAGAAGTGCGATTGGGAGGCATGGACGCGGGCTCGCGGATTACCAGGCCGATCGTCGATCCCGCCGTGGACACTCGCCGCGGCGCTCGCCATGCGCAGCCGCAGCCAGCGCGAGACGTTCGCTCAGATCCGTCGCGCGAACGGATGCCGGCCGTGGACCGTGCACGCGAGCGTGCTCCTTCGGCCGACCGGTCCAGGGAGAGGACGCAGGAGCGGTCTGCCGAGCCCCGACGCGCGCGGCGGGAGGCTTCTGGCGAGTCCGGTCAGCGAGCGCCACGCGAGACCCCGCCAAAACAGGATGCGGCGCGCCAGTCGCGGGCACCCACCCCGCAACCGGCGGCACGTCGGAAGCAGTCACCACCACCGCGGCCAGCCGAATCGAAAGCAGCTGCGCCGGACCCCCGCCGTTAGAGTCTGCTCCTCCAGGGTGTGGTCAGGCGCACGGCCGTCACGACCAGGGCGTCACCCGTACACCCACCTGCATTCGCGTCCAGGCCGGTCGCTGCTATTCTTCCCGCCATGGCAACCTTCGAGGAGTTTCTGCGCGTCGAGATGCGCGTGGGCACCATTCGGGAGGCCGTTCCTTTTCCGGAGGCACGCAAGCCGGCCGTAAAACTGCTCATCGACTTCGGGCCCGAGATCGGAACGCGCATGTCGAGCGCGCAACTAACTATGCACTACCGGCCGGAAGAACTGGTCGGACGACAGGTAGTGGCCGTCACGAACTTCCCGCCGCGACGCATCGCCGGCTTCACGAGCGAGGTACTGGTGCTCGGCGCGGTGCCCTCGGCCGGCGATGTGGTGCTGCTCAACGTGGACCACCAGGTGCCAGATGGCACGCGGATAGCTTGACCCGGCACTCGCAAGGGTTTGATTCCCACCATGACTGATCAACAGCCCGCCGCCGACAAGCAGCCTCAGAAGCCGCCGGACGTGCGCCGGATGCGTGTGCAGTGGCAGGGCGGACAGCGGTTCGATACCGGCCGCCCGGATGGGGTCGTTTGCCGGATCGATGGCACCGGTGAAACGGGGCAGAGCCCCGTGGAGGCACTCCTTAGCGGACTTGCCGCCTGCGTCTCAATTGACGTGGTGGAGATCCTCGCGAAACGGCGCACGCCCGTAGCGACGCTGGATGTGGACGTGCGGGGCCGACGCGTCACGACGACTCCACGCCGGTTCGACCACGTTCACATGAGCTTCCGCATCACTGGCGAGGGAATCGAGCGGGTGCACGCCGAGCGCGCCATCGACCTCTCCCTGAACAAGTACTGCTCCGTCCGCAGCACGCTCGATCCCGCTCTACCGATCGAATGGTCACTGGCCCTGAGCGACGATCCGGCGGTGCGGACAACGGGATAGCGCCGTCCACCCGGTTCTGGCACGGACCAGGACAGCGCCCGGCGCTCGTCCGTTCTCAGCTCATGCTGGATCGGGCGTCAGCGCTTCCACGTAACGCAGCACGGTGCTATCCACCGGCGGATATTCGGGGCTCATGCGCTCGAGCGCGTGCGCAACCAGCTCCGCCGCAAGATAGTCGCGCACGCGTTTGTCATCCGCCGGGATGACGAACCACGGG
The DNA here is from genome assembly GCA_964636485.1 of uncultured Gemmatimonadaceae bacterium. Classification (GTDB taxonomy): domain Bacteria; phylum Gemmatimonadota; class Gemmatimonadetes; order Gemmatimonadales; family Gemmatimonadaceae; genus CAYXRS01. Next base: position 11,234 of record CAZWSO010000020.1, on the reverse strand, counting down.
CCATGCTCCCAGGTCGTGCGCGCGATCGCCTCCTGATAGGCAATGGTGTAGTCGTCCCACAGTCGGCGATCCTCTATGTCACCCGGATCGAACTTCCAGTTCCGCCTGGGATCCTCCAGCCGGCGCAACAGCCGCCGCCGCTGCTCGTCGCGTGAGATGTGCAGAAAGAATTTCAGGATCGTGACCCCGTTCTCGTGCAGGATCCGCTCGAAGGCCACGATCTGCTCGTAACGGCGCGACCACACCTCCTGAGCGACCAGGTTGCGCACCCGGACGACGAGCACGTCCTCGTAGTGTGAGCGGTTGAAGACGCCGATCTTCCCTGCCGCCGGCACTGCCTGGTGAACACGCCAGAGAAAGTCCTGTCGCAGCTCGCGTTCGGTCGGCCGCCCGAATCCCGTCACCAGGCACCCCTGCGGGTTCAGACCGCCAAAAACGCGGCGAATTGTCCCATCCTTCCCCCCGGTATCTCTCGCCTGAAGGATGACGAGCAGCGCCTGCCGGCGCTCGGCGTACAATCGCCGCTGCATCTCGTCCATGCGCTCCCGCATTCTGGCGATTCGCTTGCGCAGCTCCTTGCGCTCCGGTAGACCGGTGGGCGATGCTGCTTCCTCGTCGGCGAGTAGCGGCGCCGCACCGGGCGCGACTGGATCCAGCAGCACCTGCCTTCCTCCTGGGGTGGGATGTCCTGGTTTTGCGAACAAGTTGCGGCAGGCCAGGGCCGTACGAAAGTGACGAGGGTTGAAGCCCTGACGGGAAACGCGAGGCGGAGCCGGGCGGCAACGGGCTCAGCCCGTTGCGCCGAATCCCTCGCGACGCAGGGCCTCCATCACGCGGTTCCGCACCTTGTCGGGACAGCCACCCTCCCGCCGCGACGCGGCAAGCGCCTCGAGGAAGGCGCGCTCGAAGTCCACGTGCGGATAGCAGCAGTGGCACCGGGCGATGTGCGTGCGTACCGCTGCCATGCGCTCCTCATCCAGCTCCTCATCGAGGAAATCCCAGAGTTGCCGGACCACCTGCTGGCAGTCGACCTTTGTCACTTTTCCTCCGCGGTCAGCGCTTCGACGTCAGCCGTGATGAACCCGGCGTCGCGGGCATACACCACGAGCGCCTGCTGGAGCAGCCTCCGTCCACGGAACAGCCGTGACCTCACGGTGCCCACGGGGATGCCGAGCATGTCGGCGGTGTCGTCATAGCTGTTTCCCTCGACGTCGACGAGCAAAACGGTCTGGCGAAAGACATCGGGAAGCGCATCGATGGCTTCCGTGAGGGCGGGGCCCAGATCGAGGCGTGAGAACAGGTCGCGCTGGCCATCGGAATCCAGCGCCGCGGAGAGCCGCACGGCGGCGAGCGTCTCGAGCTCAGGATCGTCCATGGCCACGGATCGCGCCTCGCGCTCCCGGCTGCGCAGAAAGACGTTGCGTGCGATCGTGAAGAGCCACCGCCTAGCGTCCGTCCCCGGCTGGAAGGTTTGCCAGGATCGGTAGGCGCGCAGGAAGCTCTCCTGCACGATGTCGTCCGCATCCGCGTCGTCTCGCGTCAGCGAGCGCGCAAAGCGATACACGTCATCGAGCCAGGGGAGCGCGTCGCGCTCGAACTCGCCGTTCCGGTCCCGGATCCCACTGTCGCCGTCATCCATAGCCCTTAAATACTAATCCTGCGGCGTCGAAGGCGGTTCCGACAGGGGTCAACTGCACCTCATCGGGTGCCTCGCTCGCTTCCGGTGCCCGGACGGAAGTCAGACAGCGTTCGGTTTGGGGAGCACGTCACTTCTCGACCCGCCGGCGCGGCGCGGCGCTCAGCTCACGCACGTAGATGTAATCACCGAACTCCGATTGATCGCCGTTTGCCGCGTTCGCGGCTACGTGGAGACTCACCGTGCCGGCGTGAGCGGGAGCCCTCCACTCCACTGTCCAGTGCGTCGAGTCGGCGCCATCCAGCGAAGTACCGGCGATGGTGTGCTGAGCGTATGGGACGCCGGACGGGGCCGCAGCAACCGCCACGCGGGAGTCGGTGGCTACCACCTCACCGGCGGGCGTTCCGAAGCGTGTGCCTGCCGCATAGCGAACGGCGAGCTGAAAGCCCGCCCGCTGCATCCCGGGGCGTGTGAGCGCCACGGTGATCTGGTAGCGGTCGCTGGGTGTAAATCTTTCGGGCATGCCACTCACTGTCAGCGACCCCGAGGACTCGTTCAACGGATTGTCGAAGTGACAGGCGCGGCAGCTCGGCTCTCCAAAGCCGCCGGTGTGCGCGGGGGGTGGGCCATCCGCGTACGGCGCCCTTCCGCTCCATGGCCCGAAGGCGAGGAACGGAAGGGCGGAAACGGCGAGCAGAAGCCGCTTGGACCGCACGCAGCTCAGTCCAGCTTGGCGCGTCCCACAGTGTTGCTGTCCGTGCCGAACCAGATCTCCCTGGACGGCCGGTGATAGATCATGTGCCGCACCGTGCCCGCGCCGCTCGGGATCGGGGTGACGCCGAAGAAGCGCTCCGTCTTCGGGTCGAAGCCCACCAGCACGTTCGGCTGAACACCCGTCTCGACGAGCCAGAGACGATCCTGCTCATCCACCGTCATGGCATAGGGCCGGGATCCCGCACCGGCTGGAGTCTGCCACTCCCTGCTCTGGCCGCTGGAAGGATCGAGTACGCCAATCGTGCCACGCGCATAATCCACGAACCAGACACGATCATCCGAGGTCACCCCGATGCGCCGTGTTCTAGCCTCGGCATGCGGCAGGTTGTACTCACGAAGCTGCATGGTGGCCGGATCCACCGTGCCGATCTTGTTGGTGCCCAGAAGATTGAACCAGGGGCGATTGCGCGAATCCACCACAATGCCATACGGGCGCGACCGTGCTGTCGGTATGCGGACCAGGTCGACCTTTCCGGTGGCCTTGTTGAGCCGTCCGACGAAGTTGCCTCCCTGCACCGTGAACCAGATGTGGCCCGTATTGTCGAAGATCAGCGTGTGCGGGTCACGGGCAGCCGTGTCGGGCATCTCGTACCGCGTGATCTGCCCGGTGTTGGGGTCCATCTTACCGATGTGTGCCATGCGATTGCCGGCGTACCAAACTGCACCATCGCTATCGACGATCAGGTTGTGGGGTCCAGCGCCATCGGGCAGTTCGAAGCGACGGAAGTCGCCGCTGCCCGGCTGTAGATACGCCACATAGTCGCCGCGCTGTCCCACGAACCACACGCGTCCCTGGCCATCCACGTACGGATCGCGCGGCCGCGTGTTCTCCCACGGCACCTTCCATTCGCGAATTTCGACGGTGTCGGAGCTCACCAGGGGCGAGCTCAAAGGCGGCGCCACGAGCACGGCGATCGGCAATACAAAGCCGATAATGGACATCGCTTCCCTCCTTTTCGATGACTGTGCGCTCCTGCCCCCAATGGCGGAGCGAAGGGCGGCCGCCTGCGACGCCGACGCCCGCCACGCTATCGGTCCCCTCTAATACGCCGAAGGCTGCCGGATCGCTGTACGAGGTCCCGGCCGTCGACTATGCTGAGAGTGCGTCATCCCAATCTGACCCCCTGACCAAGCGAGGTCCACCCGATATGCGTTTACGCTATGTTACGACTGCCGCCGCACTGCTCGCGGTCCTGCTCGCGCCTGCCCTCGGGGCGCAGCAGCAGCCGTCCGGCACGCCAGCCGGGCCGCCTGCAGCACCGGCAGACGTCTCCTCCCCGGAAGCGATCATCGCCGCGCTGTACGACGTCATCTCCGGACCGCAGGGTAAGGAACGCAACTGGGACCGCATGCGCTCGCTGTTCGTGCCCGGAGCGCGGCTGATCCCGGTGGGCCGCAGGCCTGATGGCAGCTTTGCCCTGACGACGCTGACGGTAGACGACTACATCACCCATGCTGGGCCGCGCCTCGTGAGCACCGGATTCACCGAGCGCGAGATCGCGCGCACCGAGGAGCGGTTCGGCAATATCATGCACGTCTTCAGCACATATGAGGGAGTGATGGCGACCGACGCGACGCGGATTCGCGGCATCAACAGCATTCAGCTCATGTTCGACGGTGCACGCTGGTGGGTGGTGACGGTGTTATGGGAGGCGGAGCGGTCCGACAATCCGATCCCCGAACGATATCTGCCGCGCCGCTGAGCTTCCCGGCGTGAGCCGCGGCACGCATCTTCGGTGGCACGCGTTGCAGCACGGGCGCGTCATCGGAGGAACGCCATGACCGAGCGGAACGCCGTTGTGATTGCCGAGCTGCGCCGCGAGTATACGGGCGCCATCCTCGACGAACGGGAGGTAGCGCCTGATCCCGTCGAGCAGTTCATCGCCTGGTTCGAGCAGGCAGTCATGGCTGACGTTCTCGAGCCGAACGCGATGACGCTCGCCACGGCGACGCCGGACGGCGCGCCTTGCGCTCGCATCGTGCTGCTGAAAGGGGTCGATCACCGGGGCTTCACCTTTTTTACGGACTATCGAAGCCGCAAGGCCGGCGAGCTGGACGCCAATCCACGCGCGGCGCTCGTCTTCCACTGGGGAGAGCTGGAGCGACAGGTGCGCATCAGTGGCACCACAGAGCGGGTGGAGCTGGTGGAATCCGCGGCGTACTTCCAGAGCCGGCCGCAGGGGAGCCGGCTGGGCGCATGGGCCTCGCACCAGAGCGCGGTGATCGCCTCGCGCGGAGTGCTGGAGGAGCGATTGCGGGACGTTGCGGCGCGCTTTGCCGATGTGGATGTACCACTGCCGCCACACTGGGGCGGCTATCGTCTGCACCCACGGGAGATCGAGTTCTGGCAGGGACGGGAGAGCCGCCTGCATGATCGGGTGCGCTACCGGCGGGGCGACGATTCCGGCGTGTGGCGTATCGAGCGGCTCTCTCCCTGATGTTCGAGCAACCAACAGCCACATACGACCCGGTCGAGATCTACCGCCGTCGCGCCGAGGCGTTCGGCGAGAGCGCCGCCTCCGAGGCGCGCCGCTCGCGCTGGCTGGCGCACCTGCGACTCATCATCTTTCTTGCGGCCGCCCTCGCCATCGCCGCGGCCATCGGCGCGCAGCCAGGTTTCGCCCGCACGGCGATCGCTGTGCTCGGAGTCGTTCTGGCAGGCGGTTTCATTGCGGCGGCGATCGCGCACGCGCGCGTGCGCCGTCGTGAGACCCGGTTCGATGCGTTGCGCCAGGTGAACGACGAGGGACCGCACCGTGTCCACAGGGAGTGGACCGCCATCCCGGAACGGGACGAGCTCGATGCCGATCCCGACCACGCCTACGCGCGCGACCTGGACGTGGGCGGCCACGCATCGCTCTTTCGTCTGCTCGGCCCGGTGGGGACGGCGGCGGGCGTTCAGTGCCTGCGCGAGTGGCTGCTTGGTGCCGCAACGCCCGAGGTGATCAGGGCGCGGCAGCCGGCTATCGCGGAGCTGGCGGAGCTGCATGACCTTCGCGATGCTCTCGCCGCACAGCGCCTGCTGCATCGCCGCACGACAGCGGCTGAGGTGGCTCGGTTCACCGAATGGGCGGAGAACCCGCCGGCGCTGACCGGCTTGCTCCCCGCGGCAGTGGCCCTGCTGCTTCCTCCGCTCGCGCTCGGTGCGCTCCTCCTGCGATTCAGCGGTGCCATAACGGGGGTGTTCTGGCTGCTTCCGCTGGGCGCAAATCTCGTGGTTCTCGCGATCCTCGGCACGCGGCTCCGCAACATGATCGAGCAGGCGTCGGCCCGCGCGGGAGGTGGACCGCTGCATCACGCCGTGTCGGCGTTCGAGCTGCTGGGAGAGGCGCGGCTGGAGGCGCCGCTGCTCCGCGAACTTCGGCGTCGGCTCGAGGACAACGGGCATCACGCGTTGCGTGAGGCGCGCGCACTCGAACGCATCACTCACCTTGCCGAGGTCCGCTACTCGCCGATGATGCACTTCACGCTGCAGATACTGACACTCTGGGATCTGCAGATCGTGCTGCGACTCGACAGGTGGCGCCGGCGCGCCGGGAAGCAGGCACGCGACTGGCTATGGGCCCTGGGCGACATCGAGGCACTCGCGGCGCTGGCCACGCTTCGGTATGACAATCCCGAGTGGACCTTCCCGGAGCTGGGCGCGGGCGAGGCTCATCTCACAGCCCGCGCGCTCGGCCACCCGCTCATCCCAGAAGCCAGCCGCGTTGAGAACGATGTGACCCTTGGCCCGCCGGGAACCTTTCTGCTCGTCACCGGCTCCAACATGTCCGGGAAGAGCACGCTGCTGCGGGCCATTGGCCTGAACGCCGTGCTCGCCCAGGCCGGTGCACCCGTGTGCGCCCGGGCAATGCGTCTCACCCCGCTGCGTGTGCACACCAGCATGCGCATACAGGATTCTCTGGAGCAGGGGGTTTCGTTCTTCATGGCCGAGCTGCTGCGGCTGCGCGCGGTGGTGGACGCTGCCCGCTCGGGGCTGGAACCGGGCGTGCCTTCGTTGCTCTACCTTCTGGATGAGATCCTCCAGGGAACGAACACGGCGGAACGACAGGTGGCGGCACGGCGCATCATTCGCGAACTGCTGTCGCTTCCAGCCATCGGCGCGGTGACATCGCACGATTTGTCACTGGCGGATAGCGAGGCGCTCCGGCGGGCGAGCGTGCCCGTGCACTTCACCGAAACCGTACTGCGTGAGGACGGCGTTCCGCGAATGACGTTCGACTACCGGCTGCGGCCGGGACTGGCCACGTCGGTCAACGCTCTCACGCTGATGGAGATGATCGGGCTCGCGCCATTCGAAGAACCGCGTTGAGCCGCCGCGACGCCTTGCCCGATGCCCAGCCCGAAAAACATGAACTGGGAGCTTTGAGCAGCCTGTCTGCAACCTGTGTCGCCATTACCTCACCGGAGTGAGCCACGAACCGCCGCATCCTCCAGCTCTTGCAGCAGCTTGACGTAGCTCTCATGCCGACCGGCGCTTACAATGCCTGCATCGACCGCCTGGCGGATAGCGCAGCCAGGCTCGGCGCGATGACGACAGTCGGCGAAGCGGCAGCTGCCACGGTACTCGCGGAATTCCGGAAAGCAGTGATCGAGATCGACCGGGTCGAGGTTCCACACGCCCACTTCACGGAGGCCCGGCGTATCCAGCACGAACCCGCCATCTCCCAGCGGATGCATGTCTGCACCGACGGTAGTGTGGCGGCCCTTGTTGACGGCGCTACTGACCTCCCCCACCCGAAGCTCGAGCCCCTCGTACATCGCATTGAGCAACGACGACTTTCCGACGCCTGATGGGCCGGTGAGCGCACTGGTACGGCCGCGCAGCGCGTCGCGCAGCTCGGCCAGTCCGAGACCCGTTCGCGCACTGGTAACGTGGAGCGGATAACCCGCGCGCTCGTGGTCGGCGAAGATCGCACGCGCCGCCGCTTCGCCAGCGAGATCCACTTTGTTTACCACGATACGCGCGGCAATGTCGTTGGCCTCCGCGATCACAAGGAAGCGGTCCAGCATTCGAGGGTGGGGCTCGGGCCGGACCGCTGCGAACACGGCAACCACCTGATCCACATTGGCCGCGACCACGCGCTCCCCGTGGGCCCCGCCGGGCGCGCGACGTGCAAGCTGCGAGCGCCTCGGCAGGATCTCGCCGATTGCCCAGGCGTTCTCGGGCGAGTCCCGCTCCAGGATTACCTCATCCCCCACTGCCAGCTTGACGGCGTCGCCCTGCTTGAGGCGGCCACGCAGCGACACCTCGAGCGTTTCGCCGTTTTCACGGAGCACGCGCCACACACCGCCCGCGCTGCGGAGGACGTGTGCTCGCATCGTGCTGCCGCTCATGTCGTGCTCCCGCCGGCATCGTCGCGCATTGCTTCCCACCACGGCCGCGTCGGCCCCGCGCTAGCGCTGATCAGGTCGTCCAGCACCCGCTTCACGGCATCGAGTGAGAGCGTGCCCAGCGCGTCACGCGCCTCCGCCTCGGAGCCGCCCCAAGCGAGAAACGGGGATTCGAGATGGCCGGCCGGATGCGGCTCGCCTGGCGTCCACCGCACGAACAGGAAAAACGCGCCCCAGGGTCGCTCACTCTCACCCGTCTCATCCACCTGAATGTCGACGCTGTACGACGCTCCATCCGCTCCTTCGAACGCAGCCGGTCGGGCGTGCACGGCCATGTAGCCGGCGATCGTACTCTCGTCGCCCCTGGAGTGGTCCGGTGGAAGGAATCGCCCCATGTGCAGCTCAGCTGCGGCCCGAAACGAGCTCGCGCATGACGTTGCCGGTAATAAACGCCAGGTTCGCGGGCCGCTCAGCCAGCCGACGCATCAGGTATGGGTACCATTCCGTGCCGAAGGGAACGTACACGCGCATGCGCCAACCGTCGCGCACGAGGCGATTCTGAAGATCGCGCCGCACGCCATACAGCATCTGAAACTCGAACCGTTCCGGGCCGATCCCCTGTGAGCGCGCGAAGCGGATCGCCTCCCGGATGATCGCCTCATCGTGGGTGGCGATTCCGGGATAGTTGCCGTGGAGCATCAGCAGGTGCATGCATCGGATGAAGTTCGCGTCGACATCCCGCTTGTCCGGATACGCCACCGTTGCCGGTTCCTGGTACGCCCCCTTGCAGAGTCGCACGCGGCATCGCAGCGCGTTCGCGTGCTCGACGTCAGCCTGGGATCGGTACAGATAGCTCTGCAGCACCACGCCCACGTGCTCACGAAATGACGGATAGAAACGGTTCTCGAACAGCCGCAGCGTCGGCTCGGTGTACGCCGAGCTCTCCATGTCGATGCGCACGAACGTGCCCTGGTCACGCGCGCGCTCGAGGATGGTCTGCATGATCTGCACGCAGAGCTCCTCGGACATGTCGATGCCCATAGCGGTGAGCTTCACCGAGATGTTCGCGTCCAGTCGCTCGGCGGCGATCCGGTCCAGTACGCGCACGTACTCGCCGCCGGCGGCATGCGCCTCGTTGTCGCTACTGACGCTCTCGCCCAACAGGTCGAGCGAGGCGGTAATGCCGCGGGCGTTCAGCTGTCGAACCGCCGGCACGGTCTCATCGAGTGTCTGTCCGGCAACGAACCGGGACGCGAACCGCCTGGCCAATCCATTACGGCTCACAAAGTCGAAAACATGGTGCTGATTGGAGAGATACAGTAGCGTACGTCGCAGCATGCGGCCCGGTGAAGATTTAAACATGAATCGAGCGGCGTACCATCCGGCGCGCCGCTCGAAACATAGCCACTACGGGCCAGACGCGCCCGCCATTCGCGGCGGGCAACGTGCGTGTCAGCCGCCCCCGCGTGTGCGCTGCGTGGGCCGTCCTCGCGGCGGCGGTGCACGCCGTAAGCCCAGGTTGTCGGCAGCACCAGCGCGCGTAACGCCCACCACTCCACCCGGCAGCGGTCGTACCGCGCGCGGGCCAGTCACATCGCGCTGCAGGTCGGCATCACCTGCTCGTGCCAGGAGTCGCGCACTCACGCGCGCGAGCGCCGCATCACTCGGCAGCCCTCTGTCCACCAGCTCGGACATGACGAGCAGTGGCACGGCGAGCGAACGCCCCGACGGCGCGGCTCGCGCAAGCTCCGCAATCTCGCTGCCACTTACGCCGCGCCGCATCGCCTCGGCGCCGGCCGCAATCTCACCGTTGGCGGCCTCCCCGCCGCGCGCATCACGGATCGCCGCGCGCGCTTTCCCCAGAAGCTCGAGACGGAGCTCCACACGAGCGGCGACGACCGCGGCGGGCGCGTCCTTTGCAATCAACTCGAGTGCTAGATGCTCCAGCACTTCCGTCGGCAGCGCAAGCGCGCGCGCGGATTCCACCGAGGCGTGCACTCGAACCGCCTCGGCGCTCGGGAGACGCTCGCCGAGGCGTTCGGAGAAGCTACGGGCAGGTTCCTGGGCGCCCAGGGAACCCGTGGCAAGCAGCAGCATCGCTGCAAGCGGGAGGGATCGCATTGTCGGGCATCCTCACGAGATGACGAGCGACGTTGCCCGTCGCCCCTCACACCCCGCCGGAACCGCTCACGTCACATCATTGAAGGTGTAGCACGGCTACGACACCACTGAACTCGTCGTGCAAGGCGGTAACGCCCGGAGGAACGCCCCAATCACCGCCATCCACGCGGATGTTGAAGCGGTACGTGCCGGAGGTAACGGGAACACTGATGCGCCAGCGATCGGCACCGGCTGGCTGCAGCTGCACCGTTTCCCAGTCGGTGAAATCGCCCATGAGCTCGACCGTGCGCGCCGATGGTGCAACAATGACGATAGTGCGATTCCCGTTGCGCGCGGGTGCGATCTCGAATCCCGAGGCGATGGGGCGCGCCACAACCGGCGGCGCAGCGGGTTGTGGTCTGCGCGCCTCCACGCGACGCACCGTTGGCCGGGATGCCACTCGCAGCGACAGTGCCACGTAGTCGCCGCCGGGAAGCGACTGCGCCGGATCGGGCGCATAGCTGCCGCCACTGCCAACCAGAGCGAGGTGCGGCGTGAGCCAGTAGGCGGCGGTCGCTCCGCCCCATGTGCTCGACCCCAGGGAGTCGCTGGTTCGCGCGCCTGCGCTCAACAACAGCTCGACTGGTCCGCGCACCCACCGAAGCGCACTCTCTGCGTCCGTGTATCGCAGGCCGCCCTGCACGTCCGCGGGAGATACCCAGGCACTAATGGTGACGCCGCTCCGCTGCAGCCACCCCCCAACCTCGCCTCGCCTGATGCGGTGTGTGCTCATGGCATCGTTGGCGGCGCCACCCAGGCCCGCGATCCAGGCCCCTTGTCCCTCACCCACCCAATGCAGTCTCGCATCGGCGAGCAGGCTCGAGGTCGTGGTTCCATACCCGAAGGTGCTTCCTTCGGCGGCCCCGCCAGCGGAGAAGTGCAGCCGCCTCCATGAGCCCGCGAACACTGAGCCCGCGAGTACAGCCTGGAGCGCATCGCCGCCACCTTCGAACCGCGACAGCGTGGCAGCAGTCATCACCACTCCCCGCGCGTGCTCATAAGTCACTGCGGGTGTCACGGTCATGACCGAGCTCGCGTCCGCACCAGAGTAGCGGACGCGCACGGCCCCGGCGTCAACCGTTGTCGCCAGCTGACCCGGCAGCGGAGCGAGGGGAAGGGCCGCGAGCGCGGCAACGACTGGATACAGCAGTAAGCGCACGCGGTGAATCTCCGCTCATGGATTCCTGGTCGGCGGCCCCTTGCTCGGCGGACTACCCGGGGCAGGACCCTTACCTGGGGGCTGCCCTGCTGACGGCCCCTTGCCCGGCGGCTGGGCCACCTTGCCTGGCGGCGTGCCGCCCGGTCCCTTGCCGGGCGGGTCCGCGACCTT
>CAZWSO010000019.1:0-25378 GCA_964636485.1 uncultured Gemmatimonadaceae bacterium | reverse complement strand
TCGGTACATTCCGCACCTATCCGGTGCTGGCGGTGCTTGCCACCAGCGGGGTGATCTTTGCCGCCGCGTACATGCTGTGGGCGCTCCAGCGCATCCTGTTTCAGCCGCTGTCCAAGCCGGAAAACCGCGCACTCCTGGATCTCAATATCCGTGAGGCAGGCGTCATGGCGGTAATGGCCGCGGTCATCATCTGGATGGGCGTCTATCCAGCGCCGGTACTCCAGCGCATGGAAGGGTCCGCGCAGCACTTCGTGGAAATGGTGGAGACCGGCGCCGCCACGCGCCTGGCGCGTACCGGCCAGGAGAGGGAGCGCTGACATGCGGTTCGATCTCGACCTTCCCACTCAGCTGCTGGGCGCGCTCGGGCCCGACCTGGTGCTGGCCACCGGCGCAATGCTCCTTCTGATCTGGGCGGTCTGGCGGCCGGAAACGGCAGAGCATCAATGGCGGGTTGGCCTGGCCAGCATCGTACTCTGCCTCATCACGGCCGCCGCGGTGGTCTGGTACATGGTACAGGGCGCCAGTGCCGGCGCCGGCGTGATCGCGGTGGACAGCTTCCGATGGGTTGCCAATCTGATCTTCCTCATCGGCGCGATCCTGGCGATCGCCATGTCGATGGACTACAACAGGCGAGAAGGGATCTTCCTGGCGGAGTCGCACGTGCTGGTCCTCATCGCCACCACCGGCATGCTGCTGCTGGCGGCGGCGCGCGACTTGATCCTCATCTTTCTGGGTATCGAGCTGATGTCGGTGGCGGTGTACGTGCTTGCCGGCCTCAACCGCCGCAGCGCGCTCGCCGCCGAGGCTGCCCTCAAGTACTTCCTGCTTGGCGCTTTCGCCTCCGCGTTTCTGCTCTACGGCATGGCGCTGATCTATGGCGCTACCGGCTCCACCAACCTCGGCGTGATAGGCGATCGGCTGGGTCAGCTGACCGCCGGGCAGGTGGGAGTCACGACCACGCCGCTGTTCGTGATCGGATTGGGACTGATGATCGTCGGCTTCGGATTCAAGGTCGCCGCCGTTCCCTTCCACATGTACACACCCGACGTGTACGAGGGCGCTCCAACGCCATATACAGCTTACATGGCGGCAGCCGTCAAGGCGGCCGCGTTCGCCGCGTTCGTGCGACTCTGGATGGAGGCGTTCGGTGCCCTTGAGGTGCGCGTGGTGTGGCACGCCGTTATCTGGTGGCTCGCGGTACTGACCATGATCGTTGGGAACGTGGTCGCACTGGTACAGCAGAACATCAAGCGCATGCTCGCCTACTCCAGCGTCGCCCACGCGGGTTACATCCTCGTGGCGGTCGTGAGCAGCTCGGCGGCGGGGGCCTCGGCGTTCCTTTTCTATCTGCTGGCCTACACGCTCGCGACCATGGGCGCCTTCGCCGTAGTTATCGCCGTAAGCCGGCCTGGAGACCGGGGATTGCATCTGGACGGCTACGCCGGACTGTGGCGCGTGCAACCGTGGCTGGCCATCGCCATGGCGGTGTTCATGCTTGCATTGCTGGGATTCCCGATCGCCGGCGGCATGGGCTTCTTTGCCAAGTGGTACGTGATCCAGGCGGCGCTGACGTCCGAGCCTGTTCCGCAGGTCTACCTCGCCGTCTGGGTAGTGATTACCAGCGTCATCTCGGCGGGGTACTATCTTGGCGTAATCATGGCGATGTTCATGCGGCAGCGAGCGGAGGGCGCGCCACCGCTGCCGGCCATTCCGGGGCTCACAAAGGCTGTAATCGGCGTATCGGCGATCCTCATTCTTGCGATCGGCGTGTACCCGAACCAGGTCATTCGCTTAATGCGCGACAGCGCGCCGGCTGTGGCGACGCAGGCTCCGCCCGGAGCACGGGCCAGCATCGCGCCCCATCGCTGACGAAATCCCGGGGCCGCGACAGCGGCCCCGCCGCATTTGAGGGTGAGGGCAATGTCAATTAGTCGCGGCATCTTTCGGCAGTACGACATCCGCGGAATCGTAGGCCGCGATCTCACCGAGGAAGCGGCGGTCGGCGTGGGACGCGCTTACGCTTCCTATCTGACCGCGCATGGAGCGCGAGGTCCCATCGTGCTCGGTCGCGACAACCGGCCAAGCGGGCCGCAGCTGCGCGATGCGCTGACCGCCGGTCTGACCGGGTCCGGGTACGAAGTCATCGACATCGGTGTCGTACCTACGCCCGTCGTCTACTGGGCCCTGCATCATCTCGACGTGGTGGGTGGCATCCAGGTTACCGGCTCCCACAATCCGCCAGAGTACAACGGGTTCAAGCTTTCTGTCGGGACGACATCACTGCACGGTGACGGCATCCAGGAGCTGTACGCAACCATCGAGCGGGGCGACTACGTGGAGGGGCGAGGCAGTGTTCGCAAGGAGGAAGTGATCGACCGCTACGTGGATGACCTTGTCGAGCGTACAGGCAGGCTCGCGCGCCCTCTGCGTATCGCGGTCGACTGCGGAAATGGCGTCGGAGCGCTGGTGGCGCCACAGCTCATGCAGCGACTCGGCCTCTCGTTTTTCAGCCTCTACTGTGAGAGCGACGGTACCTTCCCCAATCATCACCCCGACCCCACTGTCCCTGAAAACCTGGAGGACCTGATCACGACCGTCCGTCGCGAGAAGCTGGACCTTGGCATCGCGTTCGACGGCGACGCCGATCGCATTGGGCTCGTAGATGACCGTGGCGAGATCGTCTGGGGGGATCACCTGCTGATTCTGTACGCGCGTGACGTCCTTCGCCGCACCGGTACGGGCCAGCCAATCATCTTCGACGTCAAGTGCTCACAGGCCCTCGTGGACGCGGTAGCGGCCGCGGGCGGAGAACCGGTCATGTGGAAGACCGGTCATTCCCTGATTAAGGAGAAGATGCGTGAAACCGGCGCGCCCATCGCGGGGGAGATGTCGGGGCACATGTTCTTCACCGAGGGCTTCTACGGTCATGACGACGCTCTCTACGCGGCGGCGCGCCTGCTGCGCATCGTCGCGGAGGCCGGACAGCCGGTCTCCCGCTTGCTTGCAGACGTCCCACTGTTTGTGTCCACACCCGAGATCCGGGTGGAGGTACCGGAGGAGCTGAAGTTCCAGATCGTCGAAGATGCAGTGCGCCACTTTTCGGCCATTCACGAGGTCCTCGATGTCGATGGTGTGCGGGTGAACTACGGAGACGGGTGGGGATTGCTCCGCGCCTCGAACACGCAGCCGGTGCTGGTGCTTCGCTTCGAGGCGCGCACGCCGGAGAGACTGCAGGAGATCCGAAGCGAATTCGAGGGCTGGCTGCGGTCTCAGAGCGTGACGGTGTAGCGTGACGCTGCGGCGTTCGCTTATCTACCTGCTCGGTGCCCTCGCACTCATCCTGCTGGGCGGCCGCATCCTTGCCGCCATCTATGTGGACTTCCAGTGGTACACCGCTCTGGGTGCCGCCGACCTGTGGCGCGAGAAGGCGCTGGCGGTGATGGTCACTCGTGGCGGTTCCGCTCTCGCGGCCGCGCTGTTCGTGTTCGCCAATCTGTACGCGGTGCGCCAGAGCGTGGTCTCGCTCGTGCTTCCCCGGCGCGTGGGCAACATCGAGATCGGCGAGGAAGTGTCGGGCGGGCGAATGCTCGCTGCAGCCGCAGTGATCTCGCTGTTGCTGGGAGCGCTGCTCACGCTTCCCGGAGTCTCGTGGGTCTCGCTCCTGCGGGTGCGCCACGGCACCTCCTTCGGCGAGAGCGACCCGTACTTCGAGAACGACTTCAGCTTCTGGGTCAACTGGCTGCCGCTGGAGCAGTCGATGTTCGTCTGGGCGCTTATCACGGTCCTCGCCACAGCCGCAGTCGTGATCTTCCTCTACGCGCTCACTCCGAGCCTCAGGTGGGAGCGTGGCTCGCTTTTCGTGTCAAACTACGTTCGCCGCCACCTGACGATTCTGGGCGCACTGCTGCTCGTGGTCCTCGCCTGGAACTACCGTCTTGACGGGTTTGGGCTGCTGCTTTCGGGAAGTGGAGCCGATGGCGCGTTCTCGTACATAGATCATCGCGCCAGGCTCAACGCGAACATCTGGCTCTCGCTGATCACGCTTGTCGCGGCGCTTGTCATCGCATGGTTTGGCTGGTCGGGGCAGCTTCGTCTCGCGCTGATCACGGTGGCCGGCCTGCTGCTGCTCTCGGTGGGGTTGCGCACCGTCATGCCCGCCGGCATTCGCCGTTTGGCCGTGGTGCACGACAGCGAGGCGCGAGAGCGGCCATACATGGCCATCCGGGCTGGCTTCACCCGGCGCGCCTTCGCCCTCGATCGCGTCGCGCGCGAGACCGGGGGGCTTGCGTTCGAGTCAGCTGCCGAGGCGTCGCGGTCGGTGGCGGTGTGGGATCCGCTGGCGCTGACCCGTGCGTTGGCAGTGGGACGCGCCGAGGTTCTGGCGCCCGCCGTGGGCTGGGCGCCCGATCCGGATGGCCTGATTGCCGTTGTGCCGCAACCAGGCGCCGGCGTAGCCGGTGCGGCGCGAGCCGAGGACTGGGATCTGGTCCGCGTGCTGGCGATGGCGGGCGACGTGCGCGGCAATCCGATCACGATCGGAGCCGATGGCAGGCCCTTTCCGCGTCCGGAACGATCCGCGCCACTCGTTGTCTATCCCGGTGCCGCCGGATACGTCATCATTGAAGACGCGCACGGGCGCCTCGGCGCTCCCGAGATCGAATCGGTGCGCTCGCGACTGGCGCACGCCTGGAGCCTGCAGAATCTACCGCTGCTGTTCGGCGAACTGCCGCAGATTCGCCCCCGCATCATCACGACCCGGGACCTCCGCGAGCGTGTCCGCGCCGTCGCGCCCTTTCTCACCGTCGGCAGCGTGGTGTGGCCGCTCGTAGCAGCGGACACGGTGCACTGGATGGTGGATCTGTACAGCACGTCGCGGACATATCCACTGAGTGACCGCGTACTGCTTGGTGACCGGGAGTATCGCTACGCGCAGCGTGCCGCCACGGCCATCGTGAACGCCTCTACCGGCGGCGTTCTGCTCGTCGCCGATCCGGGGGTGGATCCGGTCACACGCGGCTTCATGGCGGCGTTTCCGTCGCTCTTCACGACGTGGAATCGTATTCCCGAGTCGTTGATCCGGGCAGTGCCGCCCGCGGTGGATGAGGTGCGGATGCACGCCGTAGTGTTGGCGCGCTTCGGTCTGAGAGGTGAGACCGTCAGGCGCGGCAGGCCCGCGGGTTGGGAGGGCGCCGACACCCTATTCGCGAGAGGTGCGCCGCCGCTGTTCATGCTCCCCATCGGCGTCCTTGGATGGAGCCACGCGGTGCTCGACGCACGCGATCGCATCGCCGGCCTTGTCATCGGCACCGGTGGCGAGGATCGCGCCTCGCACTGGCTTCCAATAGCAGCTGAAGGCGAGCGGTGGCCGACGACGTTGGACCTGCTTCAGCGGACGGTCGATACGATTGCCGACTTCCCGCGCGACGCACGGGGGGTGCGCGGCAGATTACGCCTCCTTCCGACGCCCGATGAGCCGCTGATCGTCCAGACGCTCTACGCCTGGTACGATGATGACCCCCCGACGCTGGCTCGCGTGGCAGCAGTGGCACGTGGGCGCGTTCGGCTCGGCGCCTCGGTGGCTGTGGCGCTTGGCGTTCCGGATCCCGCGGTCACGCAGGATGTGGAGCCGCTCGATCCGACGGCGTTCCGCCGGCAGGTAGCCGAGTTGTACGACGCAATGCGGTCAGCCATCGCACGAGGCGACTGGGTCGCATTCGGCACCGCCTACGAGGCGCTCGGCACACTGCTGCAACGTCCGTCCCAATGAGCTTGCTCCTCCGTCCGCACGCTCATTGTATGCGCTCCGCTCCAGGCCGCCCCGGAGACCAACCGTAGCATGCTGCCGACACCGACCGCGGTCATCGCAGTGGGGGGAAACGCACTCTCTCCCGCAGGAGAGCGTTCCACCATTCACGATCAGTTTCGCCACACGCGCCAGAGTCTGGTGCCCGTCGTGGATCTGGCGCTGGATGGCTGGAACGTGTGTCTCGTGCACGGCAACGGGCCGCAAGTGGGTGACGCGCTCGTTCGCAACGAGGTGGCACGGACCGAGGTGAGTCCGCTTCCACTCGGAGTACTGGTTGCCGCGACTGCCGGATGGATCGGCTACATGATCCAGCAGTCATTGGAGAACGCCCTGCGTCAGGCGGGAAGCGATCGCGAGGTAGCCGTGGTGATCACGCAGGTTCACACCGCGCCCGACGATCCCGCGCTCATGGCACCGGCCAAGTTCATAGGGCATGGCATACCAGAGGAGCGTGCTCGCGAGCTGATGGCGGAGGGCGTGGCAATCAAGCAGGATGCGCGAGACCGCTGGCGGCGCGTCGTCGGCAGCCCCCACCCACTCAGCGTGCACGAGATCGGCGTCATCGGCCGGCTGCTGGAGGCGGGCACGCTGGTAATAGCATGCGGCGGTGGCGGCGTGCCGGTCTACCGCCACCCGCAGTTCGGACTCGAGGGACTTGATGCCGTAGTCGACAAGGACCTTGCCGCATCGGTGCTGGCGCGCGACCTCGGGGCATCGCTGCTGCTCATTTTGACCGACGTGGACGCCGTGTACGCGGATTATGGCACGCCACGACAGCGGGTGCTGCCGCGGCTGTCGCCGGAGGAGGCGGAGCGACTGGACGCCGCCGGAGCATTCGGAGAGGGAAGCATGGCGCCAAAAGTGCGCGCCGCGCTCGACTTCGTGCGACGCACAGGTGGGCGCGCTATCATTACCGAGTTGAGCCGCGGCCGCGAGGCGGTGCGCGGTGACGCCGGAACGACGATCACACTGGAGAACGCGTGAACATTCACGAGTATCAGGCAAAGGAGATCTTCAGGAAGTACGGCATGCCGGTGCCCCCGGGAGAGGTGGCGACTACGCCAGTCGAGGCGGAACGCATCGCCGGGAAGTACGGCGGCGCGGTGGTTGTCAAAGCCCAGGTGCACGCAGGCGGACGCGGCAAGGCCGGTGGAGTCAAACTCGCCAAGTCCGCTGACGAGGCACGCGACCATGCAAGCCGCATTCTCGGCATGGAGATCAAAGGACTCGTCGTCGGCAAGGTTCTGGTCACACCGACTGCCGACATCGCCAGCGAAGCGTACGTCGGCATTATCGTGGACCGCGCTACGAAGAAACCGGTCTTCATGGTTAGCCCAGCCGGCGGCATTGACATCGAGGAAGTGGCGGCCACGACACCCGAGAAGATCCTGCGTGTCGCCGTGGATTCCCGGTACGGTCTGCTTAACTTTCAGGCGCTGCGCATGGGATTCTTTCTGTTCGGCGAGGTGGGGAGGGCGCGCGCCGCGGCGAAGATCATGCATCAGCTCTATCGCGCCTTCGCCGAGAACGGGGCGTCGCTTGCCGAGATAAACCCGCTCATCACCACGCCTGCCGGCGAGCTCGTCGCGCTCGATGCGAAGATGGTAATCGATGACAATGAGCTCGAGCGTCGCGGCGATCTCGAGGCGCTTCGTGACGTCAGCGCCGAAGAACCGAGCGAGGTCCGCGCTCGTGACGCCGGTCTCACGTTCATCAAGCTCGATGGCAACGTCGGCTGCATCGTCAACGGTGCCGGCCTCGCCATGGCCACCATGGATCTGGTCAAGTATTACGGCGGCGAGCCCGCCAACTTCCTCGACATCGGCGGATCGTCGAACCCGGATAAGGTGGTCAGCGCGCTCGAGATCATCACCAGCGATCCGAGCGTCAAGGCGATCCTTTTCAACATCTTTGGCGGTATCACCCGCACCGATGACGTGGCCAACGGCATCGTGACCGCCACCAAGCGTACTCCCCTGAAAGTGCCCATCGTCATTCGACTCACCGGAACCAACGAGGAGCTCGCAGTGCGCATCCTTGGCGACAACGGCTTCAGTGCCATGACCGACATGGATGAAGCGGTGCAGCAAGCCGTGGCGCTCGCCACCGGGGGGCGCGCGGCGTGAGCATCTTCATCGACTCCAACAGCACAGTGCTCGTTCAGGGGATTACCGGCCGCGACGGCTCGTTTCATACGAGGCAGATGATCGAGTACGGTACGCGCATTGTGGGCGGCGTCACTCCCGGCAAAGGCGGTCAGCGTTTCGAGGGCAGCGTACCGGTGTTCGACACGGTCGCCGACGCCGTCCACAAGATGGGTGCCGACACTACGGTGATCTACGTGCCGCCTCCGTTCGCCGCCGATGCCATGATGGAAGCGGCCGACGCTGGCGTTCGCCTCATCGTGTGCATTACAGAAGGCGTGCCCGTGCTCGACATGACCCGCGTTCATCCGTTCGTGGAGGAGCGTGGCGTACGGCTCATCGGGCCCAATTGTCCGGGGCTCATCTCGCCCGGTCAGTCGAAGGTCGGCATCATTCCCGGCCGCATCTGTGCACAGGGCCCGGTAGGATTGGTTAGCCGCTCAGGAACGCTCACGTACGAGGTGGTCGATCACATGACCAGGGCGGGGCACGGTCAGACGACCTGCGTCGGTATCGGCGGCGATCCAATCAACGGCACCAACTTCATCGATTGCCTCGAGGCGTTCGAGGCGGACGGTGAAACGCGCGCCGTGGTGATGATCGGAGAGATCGGCGGGACCGACGAGCAGGAGGCGGCGCTGTTCGTGAAGGAGAAGATGACCAAGCCAGTCGTCGGCTTCATCGCCGGCCAGACGGCGCCGCCGGGACGCCGGATGGGGCATGCCGGTGCCATAATCTCCGGTTCCTCCGGAACAGCGGCGGAGAAGATCCAGGCGTTCGAGGACGCGGGGATGCAGGTTGCAAGGCGACCGATCGACGTCGTCACCCTCCTCAACGAAGTGATGTGAAGCTCTCCGATCTGGTGCGTCCGGAGCGAGTCCTGATCCCGCTCGAGGCGACGAGTCTCGCGGAGGCGGCGTGGGCGCTGATCGAGCGCCTCGTCGCCACTGGTGCCGTTGAGGATCCGGAGAAGCTTCGCAGCCGCGTGGCGGAGGCGCGGGGCGAGGACATCGTCGCGCTCGGCGATCGGGCGTTCCTCACCCACTATCGCACCGACGCCGTCAGCGATCTCGCGGTGGCGGTCGGCATATCTCCCACGCCTATCCGCCGGGAGCTGACAGACGCGGAGACACAAAGCGCCCGCATTGTGCTGGTAATTCTGGCGCCGCCACGCATGGCGGCGCTCTACCTCCAGGTGCTCGGCGCGTTCGCTCGGCTCCTCGGCACAGAGGAGATGCGCGATGCCGTGCTTACCACCACGTCGCCCGATAAGTTGGTCAATCTTCCCGCGCTGCGCTCGCAGGTCCTGCCGGAGCAGTTGGCAGTGCGCGATGTAATGACCGAGCATCCACGAACGACTCGGCCCGACACACCGCTGCGGGAAGCTGCGCTTCACATGGCTTATGCCCAGGTCGGTGCGCTGCCGGTCGTCGAGGCCGATGGTCTCCTGGTGGGCCTGTTAGGTGAGAAGGAGCTGCTCTCCCATCTCACGAGCAGCTATCTCGTGGCCGGCGCGGCGCGGCGACCCGCGACGGCCGGTGTTTCCGGGCGACGCAACGTGCGAGAGATCATGACGCGTCAGGTGCTTTGTGTATCCCCCGAGCAGCCCCTCGCGGAGGTGGCGTCGCTCATGACCAACAAGGATGTGGCTGGGGTGCCGGTGGTACGTGAAGGGAAGGTGATTGGCTTTCTCACCCGCTCCGACATTATCCGCAAGCTCATAGGATCCTGATCATGGCAGGTACTCGTACGCTCACGATAATCAAGCCGGATGCGTTTGGCGCCGCGAAGACGGGGAAGATTCTCGCGCACCTGGAGGAGTCGGGCTTTCGCATCGTAGCGGCCCGCGTGATGCACCTCTCGCAGGCGCAGGCGGAGGCGTTTTATGCGGTCCATCGCGAGCGGCCATTCTTCGGCTCGCTCACGAGATTCATGACCTCCGGCACGTGCATGCCGGTGGTGCTCGAGCGGGAGGATGCCGTAGCGACGCTGCGCCGCGTGATCGGGGCCACAGATCCCGCCGAAGCCGCCGCTGGAACGGTACGAAAGCTCTTCGCCGAGTCGAAGGAGCGGAACGCCATTCACGCCTCCGACTCGGATGACAACGCCGAGCGCGAGAGCCAGTTTTTTTTCGCCGGGGCAGAGCTCGTTCAGCACGGCTGAACGGGTTCGGGGGGGTGTGCGTCAGGAGACTCGCCCCTTCGCGGCCGGGTCTGGCGCGGGCTGGTGATCTCATGCACCTGAAGCTGGGACCTGACACCCGGGTTGTAACCCTCTGTCCTGCGTTGCCTTGCCCCTTGCGAGCAGGTAAATTGTATGGCTATGCTGTCGTTCAACATCCGCGACCTGGAGCAGCACGCGGTATCGGTGGATGGCGCACTCGGTGCCGACGATGCAGTGTGGGAAGAGGAAGACGTTCGTCCCGTTCGGGAGATCCGTGTCACCGGTCGCCTGTCGGCCGCGGGTGCGGGTCGCTTTTATTGGAGCGGACGCGTGGAAGGCACGGCGAACGTGGTCTGCCGGCGTTGCCTTGTTCAGTCGCAGGTGGACGTATCGGAGCAAGTGCATGTGATCTTTGCGGAGGAGGGCGGGGTCGAGGGGGACGATCCGGATGTATTCCGGCTCAGGACCCACGCCCCCGTCGTGGATCTCCGCCCAGCGGTTCGCGAGCAGTGGCTGCTCGGTGTTCCCAGCTTCGCCGTGTGCAAGGAGGAGTGCAGGGGCCTCTGTGCGCGCTGTGGCGCCGATCTGAACGCCGGCCCGTGCGACTGCCCGCCGGAAACTGATAGCCGCTGGGACGCGTTGCGCAGCGTGCGCAACGAGCCCGGTGGCTGACCCTAAACTTACTGAACGAACATGGCCGTCCCGAAGCGCCGTACCTCGAAGCGGAAGAAACGCGCCCGCAACACGCACAAGAAGGCCCCCGCGATCGCGATCCAGACGTGTCCGCGCTGCGGCTCCATGAAGCGCCCGCACCGCGTCTGCGCGGAGTGCGGCTACTACGCCGGCGAGCAGCGGATCGAGGCGCGGGAAGGATAGTTGGCGCGGATCGCGCTGGATGCGATGGGGGGCGATCATGCCCCCAGGGCGCCCGTCGAGGGCGCTCTTCTCGCTCTTCACGAGCTGGAGGCAGATCACACCATTCAGCTCATCGGGCGAAGCGATCACATCGTGGCCCAGCTCAACGCGCTTCTGGACGGCCCGCTGAGGCACGCTGCCGCGGCCCGCGACCGGATAGAGCTGGTCGAGGCACCTGACATCATCGAGATGACGGACAAACCTACCGCGGCGGTCCGCTCGAAGCCCAACAGCTCCATGGCGGTGGGGCTGCGCATGCACGCCGGCGGCGAGAGCGACGCGTTTGTCTCCGCTGGTAACACCGGCGCGCAGATGGCAGCCTCGGTGTTTCTGCTGCGGCTGCATCCAGGGCTGACGCGCCCCGCCATCGGTACGCTTTTCCCCACCGCACGCGAGCCCGTTGTAGTGGTGGACTCAGGTGCCAATGTGGATTGCTCTCCGGCGGAGCTGCTTCAGTTCGCTCGACTGGGGTCCGTTTACGCCGAGGATCTCCTCGGCCGGCGCAATCCCGTCGTCGGTCTGCTGAGCATCGGTGAGGAGCCCGAGAAGGGGAACGCCGCGGTCAAGGAAGCGCACAAGCTTCTGACGCGGTCCGACATCACCTTTCAGGGCAACATCGAAGGGCGCGACGTCATCGCCGGCGAGAGTGATCGCGGCCCGTTCGATGTCGTGGTCTGCGATGGTTTTGTCGGGAACGTGCTGCTCAAGTTCTACGAGTCCGTCGCGCCGCAGCTCAGCCGCATGCTGGCCGAGGCGGGGGTAGCGGAGGACCTTCTGGAACGCGTCTTCCGCACGCTCGATTACTCCGAGTATGGCGGCGCCCCGCTCCTCGGTGTGAGAGGTGTCAGCATCATCTGCCACGGCAAGAGTTCGCCGCGTGCGATCAAGAATGCGTTGCGGGCGGCTCTGCGGGCGGTTGAGACACACATGGACGAACACATCGGCCGGCGGCTCGATCGGCCGGCGCTGGAAGGCGTGTGAAACGTCCCATCGTCCAGTTGCTGAGCACGGGCCGATACGTTCCGCCCCGGGTCGTTACCAACCACGATTTCGAGAAGATGGGACTCGAGACGTCGCATGATTGGATCGTGGAGCGCACAGGCATCGTCGAACGCCATCTCTGCGGGCCTGGCGAGTCCACCTGCAGCATGGCCGCCGAGGCGTCCCGTACCGCCATGGAGCGCGCCGCCGTTCAGCCGGGCGAGCTGGACGCGATCATCCTCAGTACCGCCACCCCTGACCGGCTGCTCCCCTCCACCGCAGTGGACGTGCAGGCAAGTCTGGGCGCGACGCGAGCGGCCGCCTTTGATGTCGGCGCAGCCTGTTCCGGATGGCTCTATGGCCTCACCGTAGGCGAGGGACTGATCAGCGGGGGGTCGGCGGAGACCGTGCTCGTGGTCGGCTCCGAGAAGATGAGCGCCATCGTGGACTGGACGGATCGCTCCACGTGCGTGCTCTTCGGCGACGCGGCGGGCGCGACGGTGCTTCGCCGCTCGGCAAGGGGGAAGGGCATTCTGTCCTCCTTCCTGCGCAGTGACGGCACCCTTGCCGAGTTGCTGTTCCGTCCGTCGGGCGGTGCCACCGTGCCGATGACGGAGAAGATCCTTACCGATCGCAGCCACTTCGTGAAGATGGCCGGACGCGAGGTGTTCAAGGCCGCCGTGCGCTCCATGTCGGAGGCGGCGGACCGGGCGCTGGACGGCGCAAAGCTCACCGGCAACGATGTCGATCTGCTCATTCCGCACCAGGCGAACATCCGCATCATCGAGGCGACCGCCAAACACGCCAACATCTCGATGGACAAGGTGTACGTGAACGTGGACCGTTACGGCAACACCTCCTCGGCGTCCATCCCGCTCGCACTGGACGAAGCGATCGAGCACGGTCGTGTCGGCGAGGGCGCCAACGTACTCATGGTGGCTTTCGGGGCTGGTTTTACGTGGGCGTCCATGGTGGTACGGCTCTGAGCATGGACATCATTCTGCTGTTTCCCGGTCAGGGCTCCCAGAAGCCCGGCATGGGCCGTGACCTCTACGACGAGTTTCCGGCGGCGCGCGAGATCTTCGAAGCGGCTGACGAAGTACTCGGCTTCCCGCTCACCCGGCTCTGCTTCGAGGGTCCGGAAGCGGATCTCACCGCGACGCACAATGCGCAGCCGGCCCTTTTTGCGCATGGTGCCGCCGCCTGGAACGTCGTTCGCGAACGCATCGCTCGGCACGTGCGCGCTGCCGCCGGCCATTCGTTGGGCGAGTTCACTGCGCACTACGCGTCGGGAGCACTGCCGCTGGCGGATGCGCTCCGCCTCGTGCGCCGCCGCGCCGAGCTCATGCAGGATGCCGGCAGCGCCAACCCTGGAGCTATGGCCGCCGTGCTCGGGCTTGGTGAGGCGGAGCTGGACGATGTATGCCGCCGCGCCAGCACGAACAGCGGCGTGGTGGTGCCGGCCAATTACAATAGTCCCGAGCAAACGGTGATCTCGGGTGCGGCGCGGGCTGTGGAGCATGCCATGGCTCTGGCCCGAGAAGCGGGGGCAAAGCGAGCGATGCCACTGAACGTAAGCGGCGCCTTCCATTCGCCGCTGATGGAAGTGGCGGGCGCCGGCCTTCACGAAGCGCTGAATAGAGCCGAGTTTGCGCGGCCCCGCTTTCCAGTGTACTCGAACGTGAGTGCCAGCCCCGCGGCGAGTACCGAGGAGGCCCGCACCATGCTGCTCCGCCAGCTGACGGCACCGGTTCGCTGGATGGCACAGGTTCGGGCGATGGCCGATGCTTTCCCGGGGGCCCTCTATCTGGAGGTAGGACCGGGGAAGGTGCTCACCAATCTCGTGCGCCGAATTCTGCCGGCAGCGGAAACGGCCACCTGCGGGACCGCCGACGACGTCCGGCAGCTGCTCGAGAGGACGGGAACATGAGAGTGGACCTGGATGGCCGGGCTGCGCTCGTGACCGGGAGTACCAGGGGGATCGGACGGGAGATCGCCGCGACGCTGGCCGCCTGCGGCGCGCGCGTGGCCGTAGCGGGCCGCGATGCCGCCCGAGCGGAGCAGGTGGCCTCGTCGCTTCCGGGGGGGGCTCACGGCTTCGGCGCGGATGTGGCAGACACCGGCTCCGTAGCTCGACTGGTGGCGGAGGTCGAGGACGCGTTCGGCGCGCTGGACATCCTCGTGAACAATGCCGGGATCACCCGCGACAACGTGCTGATGAGGATTCGGGACGACGACTGGGACGCAGTGCTGAACGCTAACCTGCGTGGCGCGTTTGCCGCCATCCGTGCCGCATCACGGGGCATGATGAAGCGGCGCTGGGGGCGGATCATCAACATCTCGAGCGTCGTTGGGCTGATCGGCAATCGAGGTCAGGCAAACTACGCCGCGAGCAAGGCCGGCCTGATCGGGCTCACCAAGGCAGTGGCCAAGGATCTTGCCTCCCGCAATGTCCTCTCGAACGCGGTGGCGCCGGGCTTCATCGACACCGAGATGACGGCTGCCATGACACCGGAAGCGAGAGAGGCGCTGGTGAGCCAGATCCCACTTGGGCGGCTGGGCCAGGCGGCCGATGTGGCGACGATGGTGGCGTTCCTCGCCTCCGATCACGCAGCCTACATCACGGGTCAGGTGTTCGTGGTGGACGGCGGCATGGTGATGTAACTTATTTGCCTTGGCAGGGCCCTAGATATCACAACCCCAACCACAGAGGACCAGGTTCATGTCCGATCTCGAGGAGAAGGTCAAGGAAATCATCGCCAAGGAGCTCGGTGTCGAGCGCGAGAAGCTCACCGATGATGCGAGCTTCATGGAGGACCTGGGTGCGGACAGCCTGGACACCGTCGAACTCGTGATGGAGTTCGAGAAGGAGTTCAACATCGACATCCCCGACGAAGACGCGGAAAAGCTGCGGACCGTGGGAGATGCGATGAACTATCTGCGCCAGAAGGTCGCTAGCTGATGCGAAGGCGGGTCGTCGTCACCGGTCTGGGTGCCGTGACACCCGTCGGCAACGACGTGGCGACGACATGGCGGTCGTTGTTGGAGGGACAATCGGGGGCGGCGAACGTCACCAAGTTCGACGCCACGGGGTTCCCGGTACGCTTCGCCTGTGAGGTAAAGGGGTTCGACGCGCTTCAGTACATGGATCGCAAGGAGGCGAAGCGATCGGACGCCTTCACTCAGTACGGGATAGCGGCGGCCGTACAGGCTATGCAGGACGCCGGCATGGCGGACGCTACCGGGTACGATCCGGACCGCACCGGAGTGATCCTCGGCAGCGGTATCGGCGGGCTTAAGAGCTTCGAGGACCAGCATGACGTCTACCGGACCCATGGTCCCGGCCGAATCTCCCCCTTCTTCATCCCCATGTTCATCGCTGACATTGCCGCCGGCGTGATATCCATGCGTTTCAACGCCAAGGGGCCGAACTATGCAACCGTGTCCGCCTGCGCAACCAGCGCACACGCGATCGGCGATTCGTTTCGCGCGATTCAGTACGGCGACGCGGATGTGATGCTGACCGGCGGCGCCGAAGCCACGGTCACCCCGATGGCAATGGCCGGATTCGCCAACATGAAGGCGCTCTCGGCGCGGAATGATTCGCCGGAAACGGCGTCGCGTCCCTTCGACGCCACCCGTGATGGCTTCGTGATGGGCGAGGGATCGGCCGTCGTCATCCTCGAAGAGCTCGAGCACGCTCTCAACCGCGGGGCACGCATCTATGCCGAGATATCAGGATACGGCATGACCGGAGACGCCTACCACCTGACGGCGCCGGCGCCAAATGGCGAGGGCGCGCAACGGGCCATGAAGCGCGCCATGCAGGATGCCAGCCTCACGCCGGATATGGTGCAGTACGTGAACGCCCACGGCACATCCACTCCGGCGAACGACCTCCACGAGACGGCGGCAATCAGGACCGTGTTCGGGGATGCCGCCGGACAGCTCAATGTCAGCTCGACCAAATCGATGACCGGGCACATGCTGGGAGCCGCGGGCGCCGTGGAGTTCCTCACCTGCGCGCTCACGGTGAATGAGGGGAGAATTGCGCCAACAATCAACTACTCGACCCCCGATCCCGAATGTGACCTGAACTACACACCCAACACGATGGTGGCGCGCAAGGTGACGGCGGCGCTGAGCAACAGCTTCGGCTTCGGCGGCCACAACGTCACGCTTGCGGTGACCGAGTACGTGGACTGAGGTGACGATGCCGGTAACCGTTCCCGAACTGGACCTCGCCCGGATCTCCGACCCCGCCTTGCGGCCTGTGGCCGAACGGCTCGTGGCCGGCGACCGGCTGTCTCCCGCCGACGGCGTGACGCTGTTCAGGTCGCCGGATCTGCTCGGCGTCGGCGCTATGGCTGACGCCGCAAACAGCGCGCGCCACGGCGAGCGCGTCTTCTTCGCGGCCAACCAGCACATCAATCCAACAAACGTCTGCATCCTGCGCAAGACCTGCGTGTTCTGCTCGTACGCACGCCTGCCCAGGGAGGATGGCGCATACCGGTACACCATGGAGCAGGTGTACGCGGAAGCGGCTGCCAACCCCTACGTGCGCGAGTTCCATATTGTCGGCGGGCTCGACATGAAGGCAGGCCTCGATTACTACGCTGAGATGTTCCGCGGTCTCAAGGAGCGCCATCCGGAGGTGCACATCAAGGCACTGACCGCCGTCGAGATAGCTCACATCGCCCGGATCGAACGGATGTCAGTCGAGGAAGTCCTCTCCGCGCTTCGCGAAGCGGGTCTGGACACGCTCCCCGGCGGCGGTGCCGAGGTCTTCAGCAGCGGCGTGCGCGCCACGATTGCCGACCGGAAGCTGGCCGCGGAAGAGTGGCTGGACGTGCACCGTCGAGCGCACCGCCTGGGTATTCGGTCCAACTGCACGATGCTCTACGGACACGTGGAGACGGTGGAGGACCGGATCGAGCACCTCCAGATGCTGCGTGATCTTCAGGACGAGACGGCCGGCTTTTTGACCTACATCCCGCTCGCCTACCACCCCGATCACAACGAGCTGGGTGAACAGCTCGGCCGAACTGGTACGGCTACGAGCGGCTTTGATGACCTTCGCAATCTGGCGGTCGGGCGGCTGTTCCTGGACAACTTCTCCCACATCAAGACGCACTGGATCATGGTGACGCCGTTCTTATCACAGGTCGCTCTTCACTTTGGGGTGAACGATCTGGAAGGCACGGTTGTTCGCGAGAAGATCTACCACGAGGCCGGCGCCACCACTGAGCAGGGGATGACACTCGAGGAGTTGCTTCAGCTCATCCGCGGTGCCGGGAAGATCCCGGTCGAGCGTGACTCGCTCTACCGTCCCATCCGCACGTTCCATGAGACGTCGGACGCGGAGGCGGCATGATACGAGTCGGCCGCATCCCGTATATCAACTGTTATCCGGTCTACGGGGCCATCGACCGCGGCCTGATCTCGCTCGACGCCAAGCTCGTCACCGGAACTCCGACGCAGCTCAATGCGCTCTCGGCGGCGGACGCGCTGGACGTGAGCGTCGTGTCCGCAGTCGAATACGCCCGTGCTTCGTCGCGTTACCTCCTCCTGCCCGACCTTGCGATCTCCTGCGATGGATCGGTGCGCAGCGTCATGCTCTTTTCGCGCCTGCCTGCCGAATCGCTCGGCGGCCGTCGCGTCGTGCTCTCGCGCAGCTCCATGACCAGCGCCGCGTTGCTGCGCCTCCTCTTTCGCGAGGTGTGGAGTGTCGAGCCGGAGTTCGCGCGCGGCGACGCCGAGGTCTCCGACCTGGCGCGCTTCGCCGATGAGGAGCACGATGCCCGCCTCGTGATCGGAGATGCAGCCCTGCTGCTTGGGGCCCATTTTAAAGGGGACGAGCACGAGCGAGTCATGCCCTCCTATCCGCATGTGTACGACCTGGGCGCGGAATGGAAGGCGTGGACCGGACTGCCGTTCGTGTTCGCGGTCTGGGTCGCGCGGCGCGCAGTGCCGGTCCGCAGGGCGCTGGACATCCATGCCCGGCTCATCGAATCCCGAGACTGGGGGCTTGAAAACCTTGCTTTGCTGGCGGCGCAGGCAGCACAGACCACCGGCCTGGATCGGAGCAGCTGCGAGGCGTTTCTCTCCGGGCTGGACTACCGGCTATCCTGGTCTCACCTTGCGGGGTTGACGGACTTCTTCCGGCGCCTGGCGCGCGCCGGAGAGGTACCGGACGGCTCCCTCGCCTTTCTCCCCGCAGCCTGATCATGCGCGACATCCTCGACTTCTACACGCGGGCGCCGCTCCTCGAGCTTGGCGCGGAAGCGGACCGGATGCGCCAGGAGCGGCATCCGCACGGTATCGTTACCTACATCGTCGACCGCAACATCAATTACACCAACGTATGCGTGGCCGACTGCGGCTTCTGCGCGTTCTATCGGCGGCCCAAGCACGTGGAGGGATACACGCTCTCGTTCGAGCAGATTGGCGAGAAGATCGAGGAGGCACGCGCCGTTGGCGCCGTGCAGATCCTCATGCAAGGCGGTCACAATCCGTATATACCGTTCGAATGGTACCTGGAGCTGCTCCGCTACATCAAGGAGCACCATCCGATCCATATTCACGGCTTCAGCCCGAGCGAGGTGGACTTCTTCGCCGGCCTCTTCCGTATCGAGCCGCGACAGGTCATCCGCGAGTTGATGCAGGCGGGGCTCGATTCGATTCCGGGAGGCGGCGGTGAGATCCTCGTGCAACGCGTTCGCGACATGGTCGCGAAGAAGAAAGCGGGGGCCGACCGCTGGCTGGAGATCATGGAGATCGCTCACCAGGAGGGGATGAAGACCTCCGTGACGATGATGTACGGCATCGGTGAAACCCTTGGCGAACGCCTGGAGCACCTGCGGCGCGTTCGCGACCTCCAGTCGCGCACCGGCGGCTTCACAGCGTTCATCTGCTGGCCGCTACAGCCGGAGAATACCCCCACGATGTCGCGCCAGCCCAGGACGGACGCGGTGGATTACCTTCGGACGGTGGCGATCGCGCGCATCGTGCTCGACAACGTGCCGAACCTTCAGGCCAGCTGGGTGACCATGGGCATGAAGATCGGTCAGGTCGCGCTGCGCTTCGGCTGCAATGACTTCGGTTCACTGATGATCGAGGAGAACGTGGTGTCCGCGGCGAACACCACCTTTCGCACCACCACCGACGAGATGGAACGATTGATTCGTGACGCCGGCTTCACGCCTGCTCGCCGGCGGCAGGACTACTCGATCATTCTTCCCGAGGCTGGCGTCGCCGCCTAGCTCGTGCATCGTATCGGTATTGGCTACGACTCGCATCGTTTCGTCTCCGGCGGTCCGCTGCGCCTAGGCGGCGTGGACGTGCCGTCGGACGTGCATCTGATCGGCCATTCCGACGCCGATGCCATTGCGCATGCGCTGACCGACGCCATCCTCGGCGCTGCGGCAGCGGGCGACATCGGCGCGCTCTTTCCCGATGACGACCCGGTCAACCGAGGCCGCGACTCCATCGAGATCCTCCGGCTGGCGGTGGCACATGTGCACCAGCTTGGATGGCGTGTCGAGAACGCGGACGTCACGGTGGTAGCGGAGCGTCCGCGAATCGGACCGCATCGCGAGGCCATGCGTACCATCCTCGCCACGGTTCTGGAGGTAGAGACCGACCGCGTAAGCGTGAAGGGCAAGAGCAACGAGGGAATGGGCTGGATAGGCCGCGGCGAAGGACTCGCATGCATAGCCGTGGCGGGACTGTCGCGAATCAACGCGAGATAGTGCCGTGGAGCGGCTGTTCGCCTGGCTCACGGAACTGCCGCCGCCGGCTCTCTATGCGGCGCTCGCCGCCGCGGCGGCGTTCGAGAATCTCTTTCCGCCACTCCCATCGGACACCGTCGTCGCGTTTGGCAGCTTCCTGGCAGCGCGGGGAGAAGCAAGCGTCGCCGGCGCCTTTCTGTCCATTTGGATTGGCAACGTGACTGGCGCCATGATCGCGTACGGGCTCGGACGCCGGTTCGCGGCCGGCGAGATGCGCCGAAGGTTGCGGCGCTTCGGCGGCGAAGGCGCCGAGATGCGTCTCGAGCGCCTGTATGCGCGCTACGGCCTGCTCGCGCTCTTTCTCAGCCGTTTCATCCCCGGCGTGCGCGCGCTGGTACCGCCCTTCGCCGGTGCACTCCGGCTCCGGACCGTTCCCGTGCTCGTGGTGATCGCGGTCGCCTCCGGCCTATGGTACGGACTGATCACGACCGTGGCGTATCGCGTAGGCGCGGACTGGGAACTGCTGGCGGACCGCATTGGTGGAGTGACGCGAAACACCGCGCTGCTGGCCGCGGGAATCGCGATCGCTCTGCTTGCCATCTGGTGGATCCGGCGAACTTTGGCGCGACGGCCGCAATGATCCCCGCGCCGTCGCTGCGTGCCTTTCAGATCGATCGCTTTGGCGATTTCCTCGCGCTCGAACGCGGCGCGGCGGCGAACACGGCGGAGAGCTACCGGCGCGACCTCCAGCGGTTCGTGGAATATGCAACCGCGCGGGGCGTGGCAACCCCCGCGGCCGCCACGCCGAGGCTCCTGCGGGAGTTCATGTACCACCTCAAGGACCTCGGCTTGGCCCCCGCTTCGATTCGACGCAGTGTGTCGGCCGTACGTGGCTACTTTCAGTTCCTGCTCGCGGAGGGTCAGGTCGCAAGCGATCCCAGCGAGCGACTCGACACCCCGAAGCGGTGGCGCACGCTCCCGGATGTGCTGACGGTGCAAGAGGTAGAGCGGCTGCTGCTCGCCCCTAGCATGGACGATCGGCTCTTCTTTCGGGATCGCGCCATGCTGGAGCTGGCGTACGGTGCGGGGTTGCGTGTGTCCGAATGGGTCAGCATCAGCCAGCGCGACGTGCTGCTCGACGAGCAGTTGGTCCGCGTGCTCGGCAAAGGCTCCAGGGAGCGACTCGTCCCAATCGGACGAAACGCCATAGGCGCCGTGGCCGTGTACCTCCGCGAACTGCGGCTCACGCTCGAACGTGGTGGCAGCCGCGGCGTTCTGTTCCTTAACGCGCGCGGCGAGCCACTCACGCGAATGGGAGCATGGAAGATCCTGCGCAAGTACGTCGACCGCGCCGCTATCACCAAACATGTATCGCCACATACGCTGCGGCACAGCTTTGCGACCCATCTTCTCGAGGGCGGCGCCGATCTCCGGGCGGTACAGGAGATGCTGGGCCATGCGGACATTGCCACGACGCAGATTTACACACACGTGGATCGCGAATACCTGCGATCGGTGCATCGCCAGTATCACCCGAGGTCGTGATCGCGTCCCATGCCACAACATCGACACCACACGTCCACGCGCGTAGAATGCCGTTTCACCCGACGCCTTAATGCGATGCCGAGAACACTGCTCTCAGTACTAGTGATGCTGCTGTGCCTGATTCCCACCTCGGTCGCCGCACAGGCGCCCACGGAGCGCGACCTGGTGATCCGCCTGGGTGGAGAGCCCGGAGACATTCTCCGCCAGGTCGTCGCGAATCCGTACGTCGTAATCGAAGCTCCGCCAGAGGGGGTGGAGCTGCCGCGCGACACGGTGTACGAGACGAGCGTGGTGATCGTCCGTGGGCCGGCATTCGTATCGAGCACCGTGCGCGGCGATGTGGTCGTGGTAGGCGGCGACCTGTTCATGCGTCCGGGCGCGGAAATCTCCGGCCGGGCGGTAGCGATCGGCGGCAGCACACATCACTCGACAATGGCGAGCGCCGCCGGGGGCTTGTGGAGCTTCCGTTTTCTCAATGTGGAAGTGCGTGATGTTCCTGCCGGCTTCGAGATCCGAGAGGGCGCGCCACCGCCTGAACGCATGCCTGTCGTCACCCTGCCGGGCGCATACGGGCTGCGCATTCCGACCTACAACCGCGTGGACGCCGTCGTCCTGCCATGGGGACCAGAGCTGGCGCTGGCGGAAGGACGGCTGCGCATCGCGCCGCTCGTCACGTACCGCTCGCAGCTCGGCGCGCTGGACGCCAGCGCTCACGTTCGCGCCGAGACCGGCCCGCGGTTCGCCATCGAGCTGGCCGGAAGCCGCGGGACGTTCACCAACGATGCGTGGATCCAGTCCGACTTCGCGAACTCCGTCACCACGCTCCTGCGCGGTCGCGATTACCGCAATTACTGGCGCGCCGAGCGGTTCGAGGGACGACTGCTGCCGCGATTTGTGATCGGTGAGGTGAGCCTCGTGCTCGGAGCCGGAGCGCGCGCCGAGCGCGCCTGGTCTGTGGGTGCTGGGGGTCCCTGGAGCGTCGGCGGTCGCGACAGCCCGGAGGGAACGAACCGACCGAATCCGGACATTCTCCCCGGACGCATGACGTCAGCGCTTGGGCTTGCACAGGCGAGCTGGGAGGGAGTGGGTATGCGCCTCAATGGCGGATTT
This sequence comes from uncultured Gemmatimonadaceae bacterium, assembly GCA_964636485.1. GTDB lineage: Bacteria > Gemmatimonadota > Gemmatimonadetes > Gemmatimonadales > Gemmatimonadaceae > CAYXRS01. The sequence goes on along the minus strand of CAZWSO010000019.1, from coordinate 2,984 downwards.
GAGATCGAGGCGGTACTGGATGCACCAGAGGATCAGCGGTTCGTGCAGATCACTTTCGACGGAGGCGCTACGATTCCTACGTTCGGCTTTCATTCGCTGGAGTTCCGGGCCCGCGCGCTGTTCACGAGCGGTGATCCCGCGCCACCGCAACGCTACGCCTACCTCGGCGGCTCCGGAACGCTGCCCACATTCACCATCCTGTCCATGGGAGGAGACCGCCTGTTCTATCTCGAGAGCAGCTACAAGATCCCAGTCGATGCGATCGCGGTAGGGCTGCTCGGCTCCCCCACGATCAGCCTGCGCCACATGCTGGGCGCCGCCGGCGTGGATCGCCTGCCGTCGCTGGAGCAGAACATCGGCCTGCGCGTCGCGCTCGGATTCTTCCGTGCGGACGCCGTCCTCGAGCCGGTCGATGGGCGTACATGGTTCGAGCTCGGCATGACGTTTATCAGATAGCCTTGCCGCCGCGCCCTGGGCCCGAATTCAGGAGGACTCATGACAGGCGAGACCGTCGTGCTTCGCTCGTACGCGCACGAGATGGAGGCGGAGATCGCAAAGTCGGTGCTGGAGTCCGCTGGTATTCCGTCGTTCATTCAACGGGATGACGCGGGCGGTATGATGCCATCACTCCAGTTTCTGCGTGGCGCACGTCTCATCGTCCGGCGGGAGGATGCCGAGGACGCAACCAGGGTACTCGATGAACAGGCTGACGCCGATCCGACACCGATCGTCGAGGAGTAGGTGCACCCACGCAACAGAGGGCTGAAGGGCATACAACGTGCTTCCCCGAAGGATCCGCCCGAGCCCCGAACATGCATGGCTCGGCGCATGATCACGAAGGGGAGGGGAAGGTGTATCGTTCGTTTCGCACAGTCCTGCTGCTTACCGCGTTCGCTGCTCTTGCTTTCCCATCCTCAGCGGGGGCTCAACGCCTGTTTCGGGTCGGCGTCGGAGGAGGCCTCACGATCCCGGTGGCAGATCTTAGTGACGTCGCGCAGCAGGGATACCACGGGCAAGTCATGCTCGGTATAAGTATCCCGCTGTTTCCGATTTCGATGCGTCTCGACGCCGCCTACCACCAGCTGCCGGCGGGGGCCGACGGCCATCTGAGGCAGTTTTCGGCGACAGCAAATGCTCGTGTCGCGGGGACCGCACTCCCAGTCACACCATATCTCATCGCCGGCATCGGGATGTACTACAGCCGATTCACGGAGGGCGCGGTGTTCGAGGACGCGGAACTGGGCACAGAGGCTCGCACTGATTTCGGCATCAACGTCGGCGCCGGACTCCTGTTCCGTCTGGGGCTGGTTCAGGCATTCGTCGATGGGCGCTATCACCACGTGTTCGATGGCCAGGCGCTGACGCACGCGCCCGTGACCGTCGGCATCATGTTCTGATCACGACCGTACACGTCGGCTCGTACGGCAACCCGGCAACTTGCTCCACCGCACGCGGCTTCGGAGCCGGAACGATGACTGAATCCGTCCCACCCACGCTCGGTGGTCTGCTCGAGAGCTCTCTCTACGTGGCGGACCTGGACCGATCCGCCGCGTTCTATGAAGGCGTCATGGGCCTTCAGAGAGTGTCGGGGGATGCCGCTCGTTTCCGGGCACTGGCCGTAGCTCCGGCGCAGTTGCTTCTGCTCTTCCGCCACGGATCGGCCACTGAGCCGCTCACGACGCCTGGAGGTGTGATTCCGCCGCATGAAGGCCAGGGTGAACTGCATCTCGCCTTCGCGGTTTCCGCGGATGAGCTGCCGCTGTGGGAGGCACACCTCGCTTCGCGCGGCGTGCCGATCGAGAGCCGCGTGGAGTGGCCGCGAGGAGGGCGAAGCATCTATTTCCGGGACCCGGACCGGCACGTGGTGGAGCTCGCCACACGAGGCCTCTGGCCGAGCTACTGAGTGACGCCAAGTCGAAGCGTTATTTGATTTTCCGCCACCGGGACCGTATATTTCATGGCGTGAATTTTGCTCTCGCGACCCGTCCCGGGAGGTGGCCGTGCCGACGCTCGCGGTGATTCCCGCGCGCATTGGCGCCTCTCGCCTCCCCCAAAAGCCACTGCGCTTCCTGGCCGGAAAGCCGCTGATCGTCCGCGTCCTCGAGCACGTACTCTCCCTCGGGATCGCCGAGCGGTGTGTAGTTGCCACCGACAGCGTGGACGTCGGACACGCCGTAGCCAGCGAGGGTGGCGAATGGGTCCTCACCAGCGCGGATCATCCATCTGGAACCGACCGGGTGGCGGAGGTAGCGGCGCTACAGGACTTCAGGGGCTACGACGTAATCGTCAACGTCCAGGGTGACGAGCCATTCGTTTCTGCCGCCGCAGTACGCGCAGCCGCGGCCCTCGTGGATGGCGGTAGGTTTCCGCTGGGCACGGCGGCAGCCCCCGCCAGCCCCGAAGTCCTCGACATGCCCTCGATCGTAAAGGTCGTCTGTGCCGATGACGGCCGGGCGATGTATTTTTCGCGGGCGCCGATTCCGTGGCTTCGGGATGATGCGGATCGGGCTCGGCTGCCGGGACACGTGCGGCAGCATCTCGGCATCTATGTCTACACGCGGGATGCGCTCGCCCAATGGGTGGCCCTTCCGCCGCACGATCTCGAGATCATCGAGCGACTGGAGCAGTTGCGTCCACTTGCCTCCGGTATTCCGATGGGGGTGGCGATAGTGGATGAAGATCCGCAGCACGGCATCGACACGGAAGACGACCTCGCCGACGCCAACAGGCGGTGGCACCACCTGACAGCCGGACGCGTGTGATGCAAAATCCGACGAGAACGCAGGGAACCAAGTACATCTTCGTCACCGGCGGAGTGGTATCCTCCCTTGGAAAGGGGATCGCCGCCGCGTCTCTCGGGCGCCTGCTGGTGGAGCGAGGGCTCCGCGTCACCATGCTCAAGTTCGACCCCTATATCAACGTGGACCCAGGCACGATGTCGCCGTTCCAGCACGGCGAAGTGTTCGTGACCGACGACGGCGCGG
>CAZWSO010000018.1:0-26162 GCA_964636485.1 uncultured Gemmatimonadaceae bacterium | reverse complement strand
CCAGCGCGCCGGGTCAGGGCGGTCCGCGCGCGCGCGGGCGGGCATGGAGCGCAGGCGGATGACCTCGCGCAGCGACTCCACCGTATCGTTGGTGACCAGCCCAGCGGCGGTGAGCTCGCGGAGCGCGTCGCGCAGCGCGAGTCCCGACAGTCCCGTCTCCTTGCGGATATCCTCCATGAACGATGCGCCGCGTGTCCGCAGCGCCTCGAGCACCGTTGCGGCAGCTTCGCTCAGCGCGGGCTGATCGTCGTCGCGATCCGTCCACAGTGCGATCTCGCCTCGTCTGACGAAGCGGATCGCGCTCAGCTCGAGAGCTCCCGAGCTCGCTGTCCCCTCCCCCACCCACACGAACTGCCCTCCTGAGGTGAGCCGCGACAGCCACGCGGGATCGTAGCGACGCATGCGCGCCGGGAGATAGTCACGCTCCCACCCGTGCGGCGGTCGCGGCGCTCCAGCCAGCTGGTGCAGCAGCGTCTCCAGTCCGTCCAGCTCCTCCACGTGATCACGCGGATCCACGTGCTGCCAGCGGTGCAAAAATGCGGCGAAGTCGCCGAGCTCCACGGGCTCGATCTGGCGGCGCAGTGCGGCGAGCGCCCGACGACGGGCGCGCTCGACCAGTTTGCGAGGGCACCATTCCGTTTCGCGCAATGCCGGCCGGAAGCGGCCGCGCACCAGCCGACCCGCCAGCTCCCACTCGCGCAACTGCTCCTCGACCTCCTCCACCGGCCACTCGTATCGCGCGCTCAGCTCGCGCGCGGTGACGGGACCGGAGACGCCGAGGTGGCGCGCGAGGATCTCGCGCCGCGCCGCCCCCCGCTGCAGCACCGGCGTACGCAGCGCCGGATGCAACACCTCGGCCGCCAAACGCTCGTCGAGCTCCGCACCCCACCTTATCGCGCGCAGTTGATGAGAATCGTACGCGGCGGCGTAGCGCGCGTAGCTGTCCGTAAGGAGCACTCGCCAGTCGTCGCCAAGTCGCAGCTGCAACGCGCGTTCACTCTCGAACAGCTCGTCGAGCGGATCGCCGCGCGCCCAGTCCCTCGGTGGCGCGATGCGCTCGCGCACCTCCGCCATGGTGAGATCTCCGGCGCGATCGATCAGCGCCGCCAGCTCCTCGGCGGAACGCGCGCGCAGCCGTTCGAGCGTTCCGCGCCGGCGCGCCAGCATCTCCTCCAGCGCGGCGAGGGTATCGGGATCGGCGCCATCCTCCCCCATTACGCTCTCGAGAAGCGCCGGGTCCACCGACAACATCGCCGCGCGCCGCTCGGCGCGCGGCGTGTCGTCCCCGTACAGCCAGTCCATCACGAAACCGAACTGGAGCCCGGCGGCGAATGGCGATGGGATCTGCGTCGCCACGATGCGAACGGCGATCTTACCAGCGGCGATGGACTGCAGTACCTCGCGCAGCGCCGTCATGTCGAAGGCGTCCTGAAGTGTTTCCCGATAGGTCTCCACCAGCACCGGAAACTCCGGGAACTGCCGCGCCACATCCAGCAGATCCAGCGCCTTGAGCCGCTGCAACCAGAGCGGCATGCGGCGGCGCGGATTGCGGCGTGGCAGGAGCAACGCACGCGCTGCGCTCATCCGAAAGCGCGCGCCGAACAGCGCGCTCGAGCCGACCTCGTCAATCACGCGGCTCTCCGCCTCCGCCGGCGAAAGATCGAGCAGAGAATCGAGCGGTGGCGGCCCCCCGGTGTCCGGCATACGCAGCATTACGCCGTCGTCGCTGGTCTGCACCTGTACCTCGGCGTCTCCGGCGAACGCCTCGCGAACACGCTGCGCCAGTGCCATCCCCCACGGGGCGTTCACGCGACCGCCGAACACGGAATGAATCACAATGCGGATCGCGCCCATCTCGTCCCGGAAATGCTCGATCACTATCGTGCGGTCGTCAGGCACCACTCCGGTGGCGGCACGCTGGTCGGCGACGTATCCGCGCAGCGCTGCCGCCGCCGCGAGATCGCAACGCCAGCGAAACGCAACACGCGCGTCATCGGCATCCTCATCGAGTGCAGCCAGCTCGCGCCGCAGCCTGCCCACGCGCCGGCCGAGAGCGGCGCTGCGGGCGCCGTACTCGCCGTGCCAGAACGGCATCCGCGCAGGAGCCCCCGGCGCCGGCATCACGACCACGCGGTCGTGTTCGATGGCGGCGATGCGCCAGGTGGCGGAGCCGAGCTGGAAGACGTCGCCTACGCGCGACTCGTGCACGAACTCCTCATCCAGCTCCCCCAGCCGCGTGCGGTCGGAGAGGTGAACAGCATACAGTCCGCGGTCCGGGATCGTCCCCCCCGACATGACAGCCATAATCCGGCTGGCGCGTGATCCGGTGATGACGTTTCGCACTCGATCCCACCGGAGCCGTGGCTCGAGCTCCGAGGCGAGCTCGACGGGATAGCGGCCGGTGAGCATCTCCAGCACGCCGTCGAACGCAGCGCGCGGCAGACTCGAGAATGGATACGCCCGCTGCACGAACGCGTAGAGGTCATCCACCTTCCAGTCATCCACGGATGCGGCGGCAACGATAACCTGCGCCAGGACGTCGAGCGGATTGCGCGGCACCACCGTGGGTTCGACGTCGCCCTCCAGCATCGCCTCCACGATCGCCACGGACTCGACGAGATCGTCCGGGAACGTCGGAACGAAGGCGCCCCTGCTCGGCAAACCTAGCGCGTGGCCGGCGCGCCCGACGCGCTGAAGTCCCGAGGACACGCGCTTGGGCGACTGGAGCTGAAGCACCTGGTCCACGGCACCGATGTCGATACCGAGCTCGAGCGCGCTCGTTGCCACGACGGCGCGCAGCGCCCCGGCCTTGAGCGATTCCTCCAGGGCAAGACGGCGCTCGCGTGAGAGCGAGCCGTGATAAGGCAGCGCCAGCTCTTCCTGCGCCAGCGTATTGATGCGGGCAGCGATGCGCTCCGCCTGCGCCCGGTTGTTGACGAACACGAGCGTGGAGCGCGCCGCACGGATTCGCGCCGTGGCCAGCTCGGCGACCGCCGGCCAGATGCTTCCTCCCGGGCTGGTGAGATCACCCACCGGCGACACCACCGAGAGCTGAAGCTCCTTCACCAGTCCGCAGTCCACAACCGTGACCGGGCGGTGTTCCGGCGCGCGTTCACCATCGCCTGCTCCGCGCACGCAGCCGCCGAGGAAGCGAGCGACTTCGTCGAGCGGGCGCTGTGTGGCCGAGAGCCCAATGCGCTGCGGAGGCTCCTCGCACAGCTCCTCGAGTCGCTCCAGCGTGAGGGCGAGGTGAGCGCCGCGTTTGCTCCCGGCCACGGCATGGATCTCGTCCACGATCACCGCGCGCGTGGTGGAGAACATCCCGCGTCCGCGCTCGGTGGTGAGTACGATGTGGAGCGACTCGGGCGTCGTGATCAGGATGTGCGGCGCCTTGCGCCGCATGCGAGCCCGTGCCGATGCAGGAGTGTCGCCAGTGCGCACGGCGACACGAAGTTCCGGAAATGATTCGCCCTCCTCCTCGAACAGCCGGCGGAGCTGCGCGAGCGGCAGCTCGAGGTTTCGATGGACGTCGTTGCCGAGTGCCTTCAGCGGCGACACGTACACCAGCCGCACCGCGGCAGGGAGCGGCTCACGCTGTCCCTCGGCGATTAGCCGGTTGAGCTCCCACAGGAAGGCCGCCAGCGTCTTCCCCGTACCGGTTGGCGCCAGGATCAGCGTGTGCGCCCCCGACGCGATCGCCGGCCAGCCCGCGCGCTGCGGGGCGCTCGGAGCGCCAAGGTTAGCGGCGAACCAGCGAAGGATGAGTGGATGGAAATCGGGGGGCGGCAAGGCCTGCGGGTGTCGGGTGTCGGGCGTCGGTGCCGGTTTAGTGCTCCCGGATTATAGCGCCGCGTACGCGGCACGCGGTCGCGCGGTTACCCGCCGCCCTCACGTCTTCTGTCCTGACACTCCGGCTCCTCCCACGAACTCAGCATCCAGGGCGGCGGCCTGGGACCCGCCGGCGCTGCGGGATCCGTGTTGGATCGGATTGGTTCAGAGAATCCTCTGCAACCTGGCCGCCTTCCACTCCATTACCCGATCCCGCCACGGCCGCTCTCTGAGTTTCTCGAGCGTGATCTCCTCCGAAAAACGGAGGTCCTCGTGAAAGAGAGCCGTCATCCGCTCGGCGAAGTCTGCGTCCCAGACGTTGAGGTTGGACTCGTCGTTGAACGCCATCGAGCGGTTGTCGAAGTTCAGCGTGCCGGCGCTGGACCAGATGCCGTCCACCACCAGGCTCTTTGCGTGCATCATGCTCGGTTTGTGCTCGAAGATGCGTACACCGGCATCGAGCAGTTCCTCATAAAAGTAGCGGCCCGCCCACCAGGTGGTCTTGACATCGCTGTTCTCATCCGCGGTGAGGATGCGCACATCCACTCCGCGCTGCGCCGCACGCTTGAGCAGGCCGCGGAAGTCCTCGTCGGGCACGAAGTACGCGTTCGTGATGTAAAGCGTTGTTCGCGCGCTGGCGATGGAGAGGGCCAGGAGGCGCTCCGCGGAGGTGCTCCCGATGGTGGGCGCGGCGTGCATCACGCCGGCAAGCGCACCATCCTCGTGCTCGGGCATCTTCGCAAGGAAAAACGGCTCGCCGCTGACCAGTACACCAGTGGCCTCCGCCCAACCGGTGACGAAGATCGCCTGAAGCTGCGCCACCGCTGGCCCGGTGAACCGCACGTTCGTTTCGCGCCACTCGCCTGGTGCGCGGCCGCTGCCGTACCACTTGTCGTCGATCCCGAAGCCGCCCGTCCAACCCACCCGTCCATCCACCACGACGACGCGGATGTGCGACCGGTGCTGGGCGGTGTGGAGCTGATACCATTTCACCGGCCGGAAGACTGCCACCTGAACGCCGGCGACGCGAAGGCTGTCCATATAGTCGCTACCCAGCGACTGCGACCCAAAGGCGTCGAACAGGAAGAGCACCCTCACACCCGCGCGCGCTCTCTCGAGCAGGATCTCCCGCAGCGTGTCGGCCATCCGCCCTGGCTTGCAGTAGTACATCTGCAGCGTGATGCTCTCGCTGGCCGAGCGAAGATCCTCCCAGAGGCGAGGGTACGTCTCGTCTCCGTTCTTCATCAGGTCTATCTGGTGGCCGGGGTGCAGCGTGGTGCCGGTGAGAAGCTGAATGCTCTGGAGAAAGAGCGTGTCCCCCGCCGCCGGAAGCGGGTCGTCCCCGCCGTAGCTGCTGACGCGGTTCACCGGTGTCCCGCGGATACTGTACAGGATGCCGATGAACGCGAAGAAGACGAGCACGGTCCCGAGGACCGTGAGGAGAGCGTTTCGAAGCACTTTCACGTGGTCATAGACAGGTTATCGCCGCTGTTGGGCAGCCGGCGCTCTCCTCGCTGCCATGCAAGTGATCGGCCGGAGCGATGCCCCCTGGAAGCGCCGTGCTGGTGGCGGGGCTTGCCGATCGGCTTGGCGCCTCCGAGAATCCCGCATGCGTTATTCGGGCAAGCTGGTTGTTGTGACGGGCGTGGCCCGCGCCGGCCAGTTGGGTGAGTTGCTGGCCGAGTCGTTCGCGCGCGAGGGAGCCCGAGTGATCGGGGTGGACCGCGATGTCGGACAGCTCGAGGAGCGGGTGGCAGAGCTGGCCTCTACCGGGCTCGACGTGCTGGCCGAGGGGTGCGACCTCACCATCGTTGAAGAGGCAGAGCGCCTGGCGGAACGTGTGCGGGCTGAGGGCCGGGGACAGGCGTTCGCGCTCGTGAACGCAGCCGGCGGCTTTGCGGCGAGCGGCCCGGTGGCGGAGAGCGATCCCGCGCTCTGGGTGCGCCAGCGGGCGATCAACTTCGACACCGCTTATCTCGCTACTCGAGCGCTCCTTCCGGCCCTCCGCGCCGGGAGCGGCAGCGTCGTCTTCTTCTCCGCGGCGGCCGCGCTTCCCGGAGGGCGCGCCAGGGGGCTCTCCGCGTACGTAGCAGCCAAGAGCGCGCTGCTAGGTCTGGCGCAGGTGCTGACCCAGGAAGAGGGCGCCGAAGGCGTCCGCACCAATGTCATCGCTCCAACGGCCATCCGGACAGCAGCCAACCTCGAGAGTATGGGCGGGGATGCGCAGTACGTGGAGCGGGAGGAGGTCGCCGCGCTGGTACTGCACCTCTGCTCCGACGCTGCCAGATCGGTGCGCGGACAGGTAATTCGGCTGGGGTGAGCGGCCCCTGCCACCGTTCAGCCCTAATTCAACGTTCGGAACATTTGGTTTGGGCTTGCCCCCCTCTTACATGGCCCTACCTTGACGGGATGAGCCTCGCCGCCAGGCGCCGAAGTGCTACGCGGTTCATCCTACTCGACCGGTCGCTGGAGCCGTTCCCGCTCTTCCGGCTCAGCGACGCAGGGGAGGATGCCCCCGTCTCGTATCACCCGCCGGATGGGGGCCGCTGGCGTGTGCTGCCGGGGGCCGGAGGCCGGTTACCCGGGACCTTCGATCAGGACGTCTACGTCGAGCTCGCGCGGCGTTACCAGGAGGTGGGGGCCCCAGCGGACGGCATCGTGTCGTTCACGTTGCACGCATTTCTTCGATCGATCGGTCGCCGTGCCGACGGACGGAGCTACGAGCAACTTCGGTCGGCGCTGTCCCGCCTGGAGCACACGAAACTCGAATCACAGGGCGTTTATTTTGACGCCAGCTCCGGCACTCTCCTTCAGGGCCGCTTCACCGTGCTCACCGCCGTGAAGATTGACCGTCGCCGCATCATCGAGAAGGATCAGCTCGCCCTCTTTCCCGCCGTCTCCTCCGCGGAACCCGGCGAGGCCTGCGTGACCTTCTCCCCAATCGTGCGCGGCAACATCCGCGCGGGCCACACGGTCACCCTCTCGGTACCCAGCTACATATCGCTCGGCTCGCCGGTGGCGCGGCGCCTGTACCGCCTTCTGGAGTGGGCGCGCGAGGAGGGAAACGTTACCTGGCGGGTGCCGCTCGAGAGGTTGGCGGTTCTTCTGCCGCTCGCCCAGCGATACCCATCTCACCTCCAGCGAGTACTTCAGCCGGCGCATGAAATGCTGCTGGCGGCTGGATTGCTGCGCGATGTTTCATTCGGCCAGCGACAACGCGACTGGCACGTGGACTACGTGCTCGCCGCCCGGGGGAGCTAGCCGGGCGCGGGTATTGGCAGTGGCGGGCCGGGCAGGTGCCGCGACATAATTATCCACCTTCACACCACCCCTTTTCGGAGAACGCCATGGCGACCAAGCTAGACAAGACGTTGAAGCGGGAGATCGAGATCGACGGACAGGCTTACATGGTAGCCATCTCGCCGGAGGGCGTGAAGCTGACGCAGAAGGGATTCCGGAAGGGCCGCGAGATGTCTTGGAAGGAGATGTGGGGGAGCGGGAGCGGCGCCGACGAAGGTTTCGGCCCCTCCTGAAGGCGGGTTACCAATTGGTGACGACCGCCGCGCGACCGGATCAGGTCGCGCGGCGCCGCGTTCCGGCCCGCTCCCTAGGCAGCGGCCCGGAACTTCCTACCTGCCCAATCGTATATTAGATGAATCGCGGTACTCTCCTCGAACCAGCCGCTCTCATGCTTCGTACCTCTCTTCGCAGGACGCTGCTCGTCGGCGCCATCGTCATCCCGCTCATCGCCGGCGGCTTCATGCTTCAGGATCGCACCACGCGTGATGGGGCGCGGCTGTTCGATCAGGTCATGTCGCTCGTCAACGACCGCTTCGTGGATACGGTCGACAACGCGGCGCTCTATGAGAAGGCAGCTCGCGGACTCGTGCAGCAGCTCAACGATCCCTACTCCGAGCTGTTCACCCCCAAGCAGATGGAGCGGTTTCAGGGCACCTCCTCCGGGCGCTACGGTGGAGTGGGAATGCAGATCGAGAATCAGGAAGGACAGATTACAGTTGTGAAGGTCTTCCCGCACACTCCTGCTGAGCGGGCCGGTATAGTAGAAGGTGACCGCATCGTGGGCGTGGACACCTCCACGACGCGCGGCTGGTCGGTACAGCAGGTGTCCGACGCTCTTACCGGCAAGCCTGGTACGCAGGTGCGCGCGCGCTTCATGCGCCCGGGCGTCGCTCAGGTGATCGAGCACAGGCTTACGCGCGCCGAGATCAACATTCCGGCGGTTCCGTACGCGCTGATTCTCGATGGTGACGTCGGATACATTCCACTTCAGGCTTTCAATGAGCACGCCACCTCCGAGATCCAGGCAACGGTAGACCGCCTCACCCGACAGGGCGCGCGCAGCATCGTGCTCGACCTGCGTGGCAACCCCGGCGGGATCCTCGAGCAGGGGCTCAACGTTGCCGATCTGTTCCTGAAGGAAGGGCAGCAGATCGCGAGCATTCGCGGTCGTCAGGGGATGAACCAGTCCTTCAACGCCCGCAACCGGCAGCACTATCCGGACGTTCCGCTTGTGGTGATGGTCAACGGCTACTCGGCGTCGGCGTCGGAGATCGTGGCCGGCGCGCTTCAGGATCACGATCGCGCGCTGGTGGTGGGCAACACCTCTTTCGGTAAGGGACTCGTGCAGTCCGTCTATCAGCTTCAGGGCGGCTACGCGCTCAAGCTCACGACGGCCAAGTGGTTCACGCCCAGCGGCCGGAGCATTCAGAAGGAGCGCGTTGGTGGGGAAGGTGATCTGGCCGATGCCGGACAGCCGGCGCCTGATTCGCTCGAGACGGAAGCGGTGAAGGAGAATCGCCCGGTGTACGAGTCGATGGGCGGCCGCAAACTGTTTGGCGGCGGTGGCATCACGCCGGATGTCATCATCTCCGAGGACACGATCAGCACGGCGGAGCAGGAGTTCGCCAGGGCAATGGCCCCCAAGGCCGGCATCTGGCGCGCTACGATCTACGGCTATGCCGTGGAGCTCAAGCCCACCGTGCGCTCCGCCGACTTCACCGTGCGCCCCGAATGGCGCGGGGAGTTCTACCGCCGGCTCGTGGCGGCTGGTGTCGAGGTGGATCGCCGCCAGTTCGATGCGGCAACACCGCTGGTCGACCGCGAGCTGGGCACGCAGGTAGCGCGGCTGGCCTTCGGCGATTCCACCACCTTCCGTCGCATGCTGCCGAACGATCCGCAGATGGGACAGGTGCTGGAGATGCTGCGTCGCAGCAGCACGCAGCGTGAGCTGTTCGCGCTGGCGCAGGCTGCCACGCCTTCTGTTTCAAACACCAGACGACCGTAACTGGGAATGTTCATTCGCATGTTGACCGCGGCCACGCTCGTGGCCGCGGTCGCGTGCGGCGGGCGCAATCCCTCACCAGAGAGCGCGCCTCCCCGCACGACCACCGCGCGCACCGCTTCCGATCGCGCGTCATCAGCGGTTCCGCGAGCTCCCGAACCCGGAGAGGAGCGGTTCCTGACCAACATCCGCCAACTGACATTCGGCGGCGAGAACGCCGAAGCATACTTCAGCGCCGATGGGTCTCGGTTGATCTTTCAGTCGAGCCGTGAAGGGCGGAGCTGCGACCAGCAATACGTGATGCGCATCGATGGCTCCGGCGTGCAGCGCGTCTCGCCGGGCGCAGGGAAGACGACCTGCGGCTATTTCTACGGGGACGACAGCCGGGTGCTCTTCTCGTCGACGCATCATATCATGACGGAATGCCCGCCGCGCCCCGACATGTCCCAGGGCTACGTGTGGGCGCTCGACCCCTATGAGATTTACACGGCGCGGCCCGACGGCTCCGATCTTCGCCGCCTGACGCACTGGAACACGTACACCGCCGAGGCGACGGTGTCGCCCGATGGACGCACGGTGGTCTTCACAACGATGAAGGACGGAGACCTCGACATCTACACCATGAACACCGACGGCTCGAACGTCCGGCGTCTCACCGATGCGCCCGGCTATGCCGGCGGCGCGTTCTTCTCACCCGACGGAAGCAGGATCGTCTATCGTGCGCACCACCCAACCGACTCCACCGAGCTCGCCGACTACCGGCGCCTGCTCGCCCAGAACAAGGTGCGGCCGAGCCGGATGGAGATCTGGGTGATGAACGCCGACGGGAGCGGTCAACGACAGGTGACGAACCTGGGCGGCGCCAATTTCGCGCCGTTGTTCACCCCGGACGGCAGGCGGATCATCTTCTCCTCCAACCACACCAATCCACGTGGCCGGACGTTCAACCTCTACCTGGTCAATCTGGACGGCACGGGCCTCCAGCAGGTGACCTTCCACGACGACTTCGACGGCTTCCCGCACTTCAGCCCCGATGGCCGTAACTTCGTGTGGGCCTCGAACCGGCACGGAAGCGTGCAAGGCGAGACGAACGTGTTCGTGGCCGACTGGGCGGGGAACTAGCGACAGAGCATCGGGATCGATCGGAAGGGGAGATACCCTACGCTGGGTGAGCAGGCGCCTGAAGCGCGGACCTGGCGCGCGCTCCGAGCAGCCGAGCGCCGGCTCGCCTTACTTCGACCCGCCGAGGGCCGGCTCCCTTTCTCCGGGCTCTCCGAGCGCCGCCTCGCCCCCAAATGACAGGGCGCCGTGGAGTCCCCCCGGGGGACAAGCCCTTTCTGCGCCCTCCGCCCGATTTACCAGCGCCCCTCAGCGTTTATCGCATCCCGCGCGTATCCCCTTCAGCGCCCACGGTAGGCCGTGCGGGGAACGTTTTCCACACTACGGCGGTAGAAGAAAAGACCAGAAGTGTCGGCGAGTCGCGTTGCGATCGCGACACTGAGTTTTCGGAAGCGCGAGGGTTGGTAAGCGCGCCTCGTACGTGGCTTGGTTGGGGACCATGCCTCGCGTTGCGCGCTAGTCACCTGCCTCGCGCGGGCTTTCCCTCTCGGTCAATGCCGGCCGGCCCGGCACCGAGCGCCTCTGGAGGAGTGTCATGCGCAAGCCCCGTCCTGCCACGTACAACCCCGCTCAGGCTCTACAGCTCATAGCCCACGATCGTAATGGGGATGCGCTGAGCTGCCCAACCTGCTCCGGTCCGATAATGCGTGAGCCGGACATCTCCCCTCCGCCCCCCCGGTCGCACGTGACGCTGCGGTGCAAGGGCTGCGGAAGGGTAGCCAAATACATCGCCGGCGCGGCCTGATTCGCCGCTATGGAAGAGCCCTCGAGGCTCCTTCGGCCGGCAGGGATCGACAGGGGCTCATGGCGCGAGGTTCGCGTAATGAGCCCCGTGAGCATCCAAGGCCCCTCGATCCCTGATATACGTACGTTTATGTTTCGGGTCGTTGGGGAGCCGGCGAACCCGGGTCGATCCGGAAGCGGCGAGATCAAGCTTCACAGCAAGGGCCCTTTGGGGCAAAGAGGTAAGTGTCATGGCACGCATAACGGGGACGGTGAAGTGGTTCAACGACGCGAAGGGGTACGGCTTCATCGCCCACGAGGGCGGTCCGGACGTATTCGTTCATTTCAGTGCCATTCGCGGGGGTGGTTTCAAGTCGCTGGCGGAGGGTGATCAGGTCACCTTCGAGATCGTGGAAGGGCAGAAGGGGCCACAGGCGGCGGAAGTCGAGAAGGCCTGAGCGGTTTTCAGGAAGGAGGGCCCCGGTGCGAACCGGGGCCTTCTTTCGTTGGTGCAGGTGTCATCCTGGCTGAGGCAGAGCTGCTGTCCTCGCCCATGCCAGCTGCTCTGACACCGGTTTCCTGAGCGTGTCCTCTAGCGCAGGGTGATCTCGAGGTGGATGAGTGCTGTTGTGAGATGTGGGTCCGAATGGCGGGGGTCCAGGCGCAATCAATGGCGTACAGCTCAATCTTTCGCGGGCACCCGTCTTGCCCCTTCCAAGTCGACACCAGCAACGAAGAGGCTCGGAGAGCAGCGCCATGGCCGCCATCTGGAAGGGAACGATCAGCTTCGGGCTCGTCACCATACCGGTCGAGCTTCAGTCCGCGGTACGCCGCGACCGCATCAGCTTCCGCCAGCTTCGCGGCGAGGACTACTCCCCCATCCGCTACCAGCGCATAGCGCAGGATACAGGTGAGGAAGTACCCTGGGAGGAGATCGTGAAGGGGTACGAGTACGAGAAGGGGAAGTTCGTCGTGCTCACCGACGAGGACTTCGAGGCGGCCGCGCTCGAGAGCACGCGGCAGTTCGAGATCCTCGACTTCGTGAAGGAAGAGGAGATCGATCCGCGCTACTTCGAGACGCCTTACTACCTCACGCCGGGCAAGGGAGGGGAGAAAGCGTACGCGCTCCTGCGCGAGGCGATGCGCAAGAAGGAATCGGTAGGCGTCGGCAAGATCATGATCCGGCAGAAGCAGCACCTTGCCGCCATCAAGGTGGTGGACGACGCGCTGCTGATGGAGATCATGCGCTTCGCCCACGAGCTGGTTGATACGACCGAGTACCGCTTTCCCTCAGCCGACAACATCCGGCCGGCAGAGCTCCAGATGGCGGAGCAGCTCGTCGACGCCCTCACCGACGAGTTCGAGCCGGACAAGTACACTGACGAGTACCGCGAGAATCTCCTGAAGATCATCCGCGCCAAGGCGAAGGGTCAGCAGATCGAGGTGCCCGCCGCGGGTGCGCCGCAGGAGGAAACCAAGGTGGTGGACCTCATGGCCCGGCTGCGCGAGAGCCTCGAGGCGCGCGAGGGTGGGAGCGGCGGGCGCGGGCGGCGCGCCGGGAAGGGAGCGGCGCGCTCAGCGACCGGTCGCAAGACCGCGGCGTCGAAGCAGAAGCAGTCGACGAAGCCGGCGCGCAAGCCGCGCGGCAGGAAAACGGCCTGAACGCCGGGCTGGGCGGTGAGCGCCCCCCTGTTGACCAGCTCAGCGATGGCGACGAAGCTCGAGGAGTACAGGCGCAAGCGTGACTTCCGGAAGACGCACGAGCCGAGCGGCCGCGCGCGCCTGTCGCGCGCGCGTGAGCTCCAGTTCGTCATCCAGAAACACGACGCATCGCGACTGCACTACGATCTGCGCCTCGAGCTCGATGGCGTGATGAAGAGCTGGGCGGTGCCGAAGGGGCCGAGCCTCGATCCATCTGTGAAGCGTTTGGCGATCGAGGTGGAGGATCATCCCATCGAGTACAACACCTTCGAGGGGACGATCCCGAAGGAAGAGTACGGCGGCGGCACGGTGATGATCTGGGACCGCGGCAGCTACGAGCCGCTGCGGCCGGGGACCGATCCGCTCGCTACGCTGCGACGCTCGCTCATGCGCGGCAAGGTGGACGTGGTCCTGCACGGCGAGCGGGTGCGCGGCGCCTTCACACTCATACGCACGCGCAGATCCGACGGCTCGTCCTCCAAGGCGGAGTGGCTGCTCGTCAAGGCGAAGGACGAGTACGCCGCCAGCGATCTGGACATCACCGCCGAGGAGATGACATCGGTCGTCACCGGCCGCGAGATGGAAGAGATCGCTGGCGATCCGCCCGGCTGGTCGAGCAACCGGGAATCGAGGCGGAAGAGATCCGAAAGCGCGTCTGCCGCCGCGGCGGCAGTCCTCGACGCGGCCGCGATCGAGCCGATGTACGCGCACCTCGGCAGTGCCATGCCCGAGGGTGAAGGGTGGACCTTCGAGCCGAAGTACGACGGCATTCGCGTGCTCGCCTTCGCTACCTCCGATGACGTGCGCCTGGTTACGCGCAACGGCAAGGAGAAGGCGCGACAGTTCCCCGAAGTCACCGACGCGCTGCGAAAGCTCGCCGCCCGTGCGCGCCGCGACATGGTGCTGGACGGAGAGATAGTCGCCATCGTCGATGGATCGCCGGCGCGCTTTCAGCGCCTCCAGGGTCGCACGCACCTCACCGGCAGCTCTGCAATCGACCGCGCGCGCGAGGAGACCCCGGCCGCACTGATCGCCTTCGACATCCTCGTGGACGGCACCAAGGTGCTGCTGAGCGAGTCATGGTCGGAGCGGCGGGCGCGACTCGAGAAGCGGCTGCGGAACCGCACGGGCGAAGCGCTGCGGCTGGGCGAGACGCTGCCGGGCGACGGCAACGCCATGCTCGAGCGCGCCCATGCCGCCGGCTGGGAGGGGATCATCGCCAAACGCGCGGACGCTCCCTACCGTCCCGGCGTTCGCTCGCGCGACTGGCTCAAGCTGAAGATCGAACCTCGGCAGGAGTTCGTGGTCGGCGGCTGGACTGAGCCGCGCGAATCGCGCCAGCACCTTGGCGCCATCCTGCTCGGCTACTACGACGGCGACGATCTGATCTACGCCGGGCACACCGGCGGCGGCTTCACGCGCGACTCGCTGCGCGACATGTACCAGCGGCTTCTGCCGCTGGAGCGGAAGACGTCGCCGTACACGACCACGCCGCGGACCAACGAGCGCCCCCACTGGGTGCGCCCGGAGGTGGTGGTGGAGGTCAAGTTCAACGAGTGGACCACCGAGGGAAAGCTGCGCCAGCCGATCTATCTGGGAACCCGCGACGACAAGGAGCCGCGCGAGGTGACTCGCGAGCGGACGAGCGTGCAGCGGACGGGCCGGCAGCCAGCGAGCAACGAAGGGGCGAGCGGGCAGCGAACGAGCGGAATGCGAAAGAGCGCGCGGCGAACGGAAGGTAAGCGAACGGGCGGCCGGCGAACGGGTGAGAAGAAATCCGGATCCTCGACGGCGCGCGACGATGATGTGCTGTCACAGCTCATCGGGATTGAGGCGGCGAGCGGCAGCGGAACCCTTCGCCTCGGACGCGGCAAGACGCTCGCCGTCTCCAGCCTGGACAAGCTGTTCTTCCCCGAGACCGGCTTCACCAAGGGCGACCTGATGCGCTACTACGCCGTCGTTGCCGAGCATCTCCTGCCGGCGCTTCGCGACCGGCCGCTCGTCCTCAAGCGCTACCCGAACGGCGTTCACGGCGAGTTCTTCTTCCAGCAGCGGCCATCTCCCGGAATGGCCCCCGTGGTTCGTGTCGGCACCGTCCGCAACTCGGAGGGGAAGTCGGACCCACGGCTGGTGGGAGGCGATCTGGCCACGCTCCTGTACCTGGTGCAGCTCGGCTGCATCTCCATGGATCCCTGGCACTCCCGGTTGGACTCGCTGGAATGGGCCGACTATGCCTATCTCGACCTCGATCCTCAGGCCAAGGCCGGCTTCCGCCGGGTTGTGGACGTCGCGAGGTGGGTACGCGAGGAGCTGGACGCCCTCGGGCTCCGTGCCGCCCTGAAGACGTCGGGTTCGCGGGGACTGCACATCGCCATTCCCCTTCCCCGGCGCACGAGCTACGATACCGCTGTCCTCCTGGCGCAGGTGATCGCGACGAGGGTGGCGCGGCGGCACCCGCGCGACGCGACCGTACTGCGCGCGGTGAAGGGACGCAGCGCTTCGTCGGTGTACGTTGACTATCTGCAGAACGTGCAGGGCAAGAGCATCGCGTCTGTGTACTCGGTGCGCGCGCGGCCGGAAGCCACGGTATCAACGCCGCTCGACTGGCCGGAGCTGAACGACGACCTCGATCCCGGCGCCTTCACACTGGCGACGGTTCCGGAACGACTGGCTCGGCTCGGGGATCTGTGGGGGGCGCACATGCGACGCCTGAACACGGCGGCGGCGTTGCGTTCGGCGGCCGGCACCTGACTCCGCGGCACACGCGGCGGGAGGTGGCGCGAGCGATGAAGATGATGGAACCCGTCGTACTGTACACGCGCATGCTGCCCGGCGGCGGCATGGTCACGATCGAATCCCTCCATGAGGAGGGGCCGAGCGTAAGGGCGATGCTGCGCGTGGAACGGCGCGGCGATCCCGGGCGACGCCGCGGACACTCGCCGCCGGTCATCTTGGAGCGCGCGGGGAGCGACCGCGAGGAAGTGTTCGGCGAGCTGTACAAGGTGGCCGCGGACAACGTCGCCATCGCGCGCCATCTGATAGCCTGGCAGTCGCGGCATGACGACGGGGGACGGCGGGGCGACTGACAATGGCACAGCGGGGAAGAACGAGACTACGGGTAAGAACGTCGGTGCTGAGAACACCACGCGTTCATCCGCCAGCCAGGTGGCTGGGCAGTTGTCAGCAGGGCATATTGGTGGCCCGTCAGCCTCTGGCTGAACGACGGCGGGGGGTCCCGTACCGGTCCAGAAGGGAGTGGAGCTGAGCCTCCGGAACCTCCTCCAAGGAGTCGGCGCGCAACGTAGTGAGCAGATCGCCTTTGCTTTCGTCCAGCCCGGGGCGCTCGAGGCGGACGATGAGACACGCGGTGTGCGTGCCGAGCATGATGTCCTCCCTCACCAGCCGCGCCACCATCCTGATCCGCCACACGACGCCCGGCCGAAGTTCGATCGTGCGAACACGATCCTCGGCGTCCTCCCTGTCTGGAGGCCGCACCATCGCCGGGTAGGTTTCCTTCGTGTCCGGCGCCAGCGGGCGTATCGCGCCGCGGTGTCTCACGCGCTTGCTCCTTAAAGCTTATAGGAACAGAGTGCAACTAACAGGCCGGATTACTCAATAGCGGGATCGTCAGCTTTCAGTCACGGGACGAAGACGGCTGTCGGCCAGCGACGAGCTCGCCGCTTGATGCCTGCCTCACTCGGAGCAGTTGGAGGCTTTCAGCCAAGCAGCTGGCGGCTGCCAGCTCGCTGTTCGATGGCCCCACACGGATGCAGCTGGCAGGCTTTTCAGCTAAGCAGCTGGCGGCTGGACGGCTCTCAACCAAACCGTACCCCGCCCCTCGCCACCTTCCGCCTTGCCGGAGCGTAACGAAAGAGCTGGGCCGGCCGGCCGCGTCCTTCGGTGCGCCACTCGTCGATGGGCTCCACGAGGTGGGCGGCGAGGAGCGCGCGCCGAAAGGAAGCTTTGTGCAGCTGTTGCTCGAGCAGTAACTCGTACACCTCCTGGAGCTGTGTGAGCGTGAATGTGGGGGGCAGCAGCCGGAAGGCGATCGGCGCAGCCTCCACTTGCGCGCGCACGGCACGCCTGGCGGCATCGGCAATGGTCGCATGGCGAGGGGCGAGCGGCGGCAGCTCATCCATCGGGAACCAGGCCGACTGCCCGCCAACCGGCGCAGGGCTGCCCGCGGGCGCGAGGCCAAAAAAGGCCACCGACACACCCGCGCCTCCCGGGTGCCGGCGCCCGTCGGCGAAAGCGGCGATCTGCTCGAGATGGGATGGTGCGCTCCCGAGCACAGCCTTCCCCAGCCTGGCGGCGGACGCAGCGAGGGCCTGGCCAGCGATGAGCGTCTCCCAAGGCAGCTCCCACCGCTCCCGGGTGCGCGCGCCGGAGCGGCGCAGCAACACCGTAAGCTCGCGGTCGCGAGTGGTGAGGAGTACGGCATCCACGGATACATGATGCCGCCGCCCGCCCGCCGGGGCAGATCGTTCGCGCATGATGCCCAATTATTCACAAAATGCAACGAATTGCAATACGGCCGGGATCGAAGTTCGGACTGTGAACTTGCGGGCTTCTGAAAACGCCCCGCATGGCGGAGCGGATCCGTTCTCCCGATGCCGAGGGCTTTTTAGAACCGCCTCTCCAGCCCGTGCCCTACGCCATAAGGCGCGATCTCGATCGGCAGGCGGCCGGTGATCGGCTCGCGACCGAGCAGCGCGCGGACGGCGGCGCGCTGGGAGACGGGGAAGCCACCCCACCCGATGAGGTACGCCGGAACGTCCGGCACCTGCTGGAGCAGATACGGGTTGCCCATCGCCACCACCACCGGATTTTTCCCCCGTTCCACCAACGCGCGGAGGAAGCCGGCGAAGGCGCGCGGCGCGTCGACGGTCGTCGCATCCCACCGATGCCCGACGTACGGCGCCACCACCACCACGTCCGCGGAATCGGCGGCACGAAGCAGCCGCTGCCAGGCGTCGTCGCGCGAGTCCGCGTTCACGTACTCCGTGCGCAGGAGCGGGAACGTCGCGCGCAGCTCGGCGTTGAACACGGCGCCCGCTCCCAGATCGGCGCGCGGCGCCAGCGTGATGCTCAGCACGCGTGTCGACCGGGTGCCAGTCAGCGGCACCTGGCGCAGCGAGTCCTTCACGAGCGTGACGGAACGCGACGCCAGCGACGCGGCGATGCTCGAGTGCTCGGCGCCACCCACGCGTTCGCGCACCGCCTCCACATCCACCAGTCGCTCACGATCGAGCCCAAGCCGTTGCTTGGCCTCCAGGATTCGTCGCACCGACTGGTCGAGCCGCGCTTCCGTGTAGCGGCCGCGCTCGACACCGGCTGCCACTGCGCTGATGGTCTCGCGCACGTCCACCGGCTGGATGAGGATGTCTGCTCCCGCTTCCACTGCCAGGATGGCTGCTTCGATCGCGCCGTAGCGGTCAAGCACGCCGCGCATGTCCATCGCGTCGGAGACGATCAGACCATCGAAGTTCATCTCCTCGCGCAGCAGGCCGGTGAGCACCGCGCGCGACAGCGTGCCGGGTGCGAGCGTGGAATCGAGCGCGGGCATGGCGCCGTGAAAGGTCATTATCGCTCCCACGCCAGCGCGCACCGCCTCTCGGAACGGCGGCAGCTCCATGCTGTCCAGCCGAGCGCGCGACACCGCCACTACCGGTAGCGCGAGGTGCGAGTTGACCTCGGTGTCGCCATGCCCGGGAAAGTGCTTCCCGGTGGCGATCATTCCGCTCTCCTGAAGACCGCGCACGAACGCCGCGCCCAGCCGGCCGGCCAACGCCGGATCAGAGCCGTACGAGCGCGTGTTGATGACGGGGTTTGCCGGATTGTTGTTTACGTCGAGTATCGGCGCGAATGCGATGTGTACACCCAGCGCCCGTCCTTCCACGGCGGTGACGCGCCCCTGGTGCCACGCCAGCCGCTCGTCGCGCGACGCACCGAGCGCCATCTGCGGCGGGAATAGCGTGGCGCCACCCAGGTCGATGGCGTTGGGGAGGAAATAGCCGCCGCGCGCGCGGTATCCGGCGCCGAACTCGAAGTCGGCGCTGAAGAGCAGCGGTAGTCCGCTGAGCCGCTGGAGCGCGTTCGTCTTGGATGCGATCTCGGTGGGCGAGCCAACGGAGATGATGAAGCCGCCCACCTTCTCATGGGTGACGAACCGCGTCGCGCGTGACCACGGCTCCGCATCTCCCGGCACGAAGTCACCCAGGATCTGCGGCCACACCATCTGCGCCGCCTTCTCGCGCAGCGTCATGGAGGACAGCGCAACACCCACCCAATCTCCGGTCAGATCCTGCCCGGCCGGGGGCTCGAGTGTGGGCTGGGGGAGAGGCGTAAAGGTATGCGGGCGCGCGGCACCCGAGCATGCGATGGCAGCGAGAGTGGCGGTCAGGACTACGGTGCGGCGCATTGGGAGCCGGTAGGAATGAGAGGCGGGCCGAGCTCGAACGGTCACGGATTCCCGCTTACAGGGGGATGACTGATGGGTTCCCGCGCAGGCGCCGGCGGCGGGCGCCAGCCCGCGATCACCAGTTGATCGTTCCCTTCTTGGTGGTGTCCACCTCTTCCTCTCTCCCGCTCTTGAAGAGGAAGGCTTCCATGTTCTTTACGAGGAATCCTCGAGCCTGCGGATCCATGAGATTCAACCCGTAATGGTTGATCAGCATCGTCTGCTGCCGCAGCCACTGCCCCCAGCACTCCGTGCAGATCTCGGCCTGCACCCGTGCGCCGATCTGCCCCGGAAAGGGGGCGCGGTCGAAGCCTTCTCGGGTCTGGCTGCAGCGGGAGCAAGTGATCTCGGACATGAAACAAAAACCGGTTCGGAGTTCTGGACGCCGGGTTCGGGGCGCCGCGGGTCAGGGGAGCCGTGAATTTCCCGAATCCGATCCCCGGGATTCCGAACCCGTGTCGTTACCTCGCGTGTCTGATCTTCGCGAGGCCGAGCAGATTCATTATCCGGATGTACACCCATCCGATGTCGAGCTCGAACCAGCGTTTGGTGAACTTGGCCGAGGCCGGATCGGCGTGATGGTTGTTGTGCAGCTCCTCGCCGCCAAGCCAGATGGCGATGGGAGTGATGTTGCGGCTCTCGTCTTTCACCTCGTAGTTCCGGTAGCCAAGCGCGTGCCCGACGCCGTTGACGATGCCGGCGGCCCAGAACGGAATCCAGAGCATCTGCGCGCCCCAAACCAGCGGACCAACGAAGAAGCCGAACAGATACACGTCTATGATCAGCATGATGAGGATGCCGACCCAGTTGAGACGGCTCAGCAGGTGCCGCTCCAGCCAGTCGTTTGGCGTCCCCTTGCCATACTTTTCGAGCACGCCGGGCTGCCGAACCGTCTTCCTGTAGTAGAAGGCACCCTTCAGGATGATGTTGCGCAGCCCCTCCAGCAGCGGGCTGTGCGGATCTCCCTCGCGATCGGCGAAAGCGTGGTGTTTACGATGACAAGCCACCCACTCCTTCGTTACGATCGCCGTGGACAGCCACAGCCAGAGGCGCATGGGGATTTCGGCCAGCCTGCTGAAGGTGACCCCACGATGCGTCTGGGCGCGATGAAGAAACAGCGTTACGCAGACGTTGGTGAGGTGCCCGGCGATGATTATGAACAGCAAGGGCTTCCACCAGTGAGACGCCCAACTCGCGAACTCCGGCATGTCTTTCGTGCTCCTGTTGGTAATGACAGATCCCGGCAGATGCCGGTTCCGAACGACCGGCGGACCCCTAAGGCGGGATCCGGCCAGCACTTCAATGTATTGCAGGCATCGCGCCCATGCCAACCGAGCACGTCAACGACTGGACGCCCCCTCTTATAGGGACGCACTTGCCCCCGTCCGCGGAACGCCGTAGGCTGAAATGGTGAGCACGCTACGGACGCAATCCACCACCGGCACGGGGCACGCCACCGCCGACGGAACGAGCCGTTTCGCCGGCCGGCACGCCGCCATTGTCAGACCCGGCTTCTTCAGGCGCTTTGGTGCCGCTGGGCTTCAAGTCTCGCCGATCGGCCTTGGCACCTACCTCGGTGCCTGCGACGACGGGGATGACCGGCGGTATACCGCCGCCATTCGTCATGCCCTCTCCCGGGGCATCAATCTCATTGACACGGCGATCAACTACCGGTGCCAGCGCTCGGAACGCAGCGTGGGCAGCGCACTTCGCGAGGCAATCGAAGACGGTGAGCTGAAGCGCGATGAGGTGGTCATTTGCACGAAAGGCGGCTACGTCCCGCTCGACGACAGCCCACCCCAGGGACGCGAAGAGTACCTGGCGTACCTGCGGCGCGAGTACTTCGACGCCGGCATTATGCAGCCCTCCGACGTCGTGGCCGGAGGCCACTGTCTCGCGCCCAGCTTTCTCGAGGACCAGCTTCGCCGGAGCCGACAGAACCTCGGCGTCGAGACGGTCGACGTCTACTATCTTCACAATCCCGAGCAACAGCTGGATCACATTCCAGCCGATCTGTTGTACACCCGGGTGCGCGATGCGTTCGCGATGCTGGAGCGCAAGTGCCGGAACGGAGAGATCGGGTGTTATGGCGTCGCCACCTGGGGCGGGCTGCGCGTCGGGCCGGACGCACGCGGACACCTGAGTCTTTTCGCGCTGCATGCTGCGGCGGTTGAGGCGGGGGGCGAGCGTCACCACTTCCGAGCCGTGCAGCTCCCCATCAATCTCGCCTTCACCGAAGGTATCCGTTCCGAGACGCAGCAGCTCCTCGATGGGCGCCGCGTCCCACTCCTCAATGCCGCCGCCGAGCTCGGAATCTCCGTGGTGGCCAGCGCCACGCTCCTTCAGTCCAAGCTCACCTCCGGACTCCCGGCGCAACTGCGGGATGCACTCCCCGGTTGCACCACGGACGCCCAGCGCGCGATCGCGTTCGTGCTGTCGCTACCAGTGATCACCGCCGCCCTTGTGGGGATGCGAACGCGGGAGCACGTGGACGAGAATCTGGCAGGTGTGAAAGGCTGATTCTGGTATGGAGTGCCCAGCCGTCGGGTCGGTACGCAGAATGGTGGCAGCGGTCGGGTGTCGGGATGCAGCACGGGTCGCTGTCAGCTGTCGCGGTGCAGGTGAGAGCATCGAGGTCAGCGCCGACGATCTCGCTCTGCCGCATCGATCACGTGTGATGGATCAGCCGACACCCGATAGCTGACAGCCGCTCCTCTCTCTGGCGCGATCCGACAAAATCCCACATACTAAGTGCGCGATGCCAACGCACATGTTGATCGTGGATCGCTTTGCGGACGACCATACCGCCGTCGTCGAGATCGACGGTGCAATCATCGTCCCCATTCCCCGCCTCTTCCTCCCGGAGGATGCGACGTCCGATTCGGTGCTGCGGGTGGCGCGTAACCCTCGGCATGTGTCGATAACCATGGACCCCGAAGCCACGGCGGCGGCGCGGCGCGAAAGCGCTCTGCTGGCCGAGCGACTCAGGGCGCGGGATCCCGGCGGAGATCTCGCGCTGTAACGGGGCCGCACCCCCTCACTTACTCGGCTGTCCCCTTCCCAACAGGAGTGACTGCATGGCGACAAAGAAGAAGTCGACCGCACGGAAGAGCTCTCGGAAGCGCGCTGCACGTTCGAAGACCAGGGGTGGAGCCAGAAAAACCGGCGCCCGCAAGAGCGCGAAGAAGCGGGGCGGGGCGAAGAAGTCGGCGGCGAAGAAGCGAGGCGGCGCCAGAAAGACGACCGCCAAGCGAGCCGGTGCGCGCAGGAAGAAGGTCGCAAGGAAGACCAGGCGCGCCGGCGGACCACGCAGGAAGACCGCGGCCCGCAAGGCGGGCGCTAAGAGGAAGAGCAGCGCCAGGAAAGCGCCGGCGAGAAAGAAGACTGCCCGGCGGCGTTCCGCCAAGCGACGTGGACCAGTGGCGCGCGTAAGGCGCGTGGCTAGCGAAGTCGCGAAACAGGCGGCGGAGGGCGCAAGGAACGTGGGGGAGGCCGTCATGGATACGGCAAAGACGGTAGTGAACCGGGTCACTACCTGAAGGCCCAGCCAACGGCGGTTTGAACCTGCGTCGGGGGCGGCTTCGGCCGCCCCCGTTAGCATCTATGCCTCCTGCTTCGTAGCTGTTCGCGGGTCGAGCCAGCGATCCAGCCAGTCCGCAGCGGCGGCGATTACCAGCGCCCTCCCATGATCGACAGTGATGATGTGCCCGCCTTCGTCGATCCACTCGAGATGCTTTTCCGCGGAGCCGAGCTCGCGCAGCACGAGCTCCGCCGCCTCAGGAGCCAGGCGATTGTCAGATCGCGACTGGAGGACGAGCGCCGGTACGGTCACGCGGGGTAACGCCGCTCGCGCCTCGTCGGCCACGCGCACCAGCTCGGCCAGCAGCCTCGGCGTGGTCACGCCATAGCCAAGACTCCGCGCGCGCTCCTCCGGATCAAGAATCGACTGATCGGTGCGTCCGCTCAAGTACGGGATGAAGGTAGAGACGAGAAAGCGGTAACGCGCCAGATCGCGAACATGGCGCGGCGCATCGCAGTAAGGCGCGATCAGCGCCAGCGCCTGTATGCCCGGCGACTCGGCGGCGAGCGTGGCGGCCAGCGCTCCGCCCATCGAGAGACCCACCACACCCACTTTCCCGTGCGTCGTGGCGAGCTCATCTAGCGCTTCGCGCGACGCATCCAGCCACTGCGCGCCGGTGGACCGCGCGAACTGGCTAACCGTACGGCCATGGCCGGGCAGCAGCGGCGCGACCACCGTGTAGCCGCGGCCGTGCAACTCCGCGGCAAGGTAGGACAGCGTCTGGGGAGTGTCTCCGAACCCGTGCAGCAGAAGCACGCCGGGAGAACCGGTCGCGCCTTCCAGGCGGATCGGTTCCGCGCCCCGAACGATGCCGTCGTCATTGAGCGGCAACCGGGCTGCCGACTCGCGGAGCAGCCGTTGCCCGGACAGCCAGCGCAGCCCCACCGCTCCGGCGAAGCCGAGGCCGATCCCCAGCACCGCCGCCAGCCCACTGGCGCGCGAGGTCATGGGCTGCCGCCGGGATGAGGCAAGGATGCTTGGACTTCTCCTGCGGTGGTCAGCGCTGTCACGCGGCTTGGCTTCTCCCTGCACAGACGTCCGTTGCCGTGCGTGTGCAGACTAACGCACGGCGGCGAGGGGGAGCAAGCAGGCTGTCAGGCGCTCGGGCGCTGCTCGGAAGCCAGCGGCTCGCGAAACACCTCAATGCGCGCCCCGCGCGTAGAGCCGTTGAGGCGCTCCACCAGGCCAGGAAGATCGCTGATGAGAAGTCCGTTGCCGCTGCGCTTGATGAGCCCGTCGCCCGTGAGACGGCCAAGCACCAGGGAGATGGATTCTCGCGTTGCGCCCACCAGCTCGCCTAGCAGACGACGCGGCACGAGCGGCGATGGCGGCGATGCCAAGTCGCCGTCGACCATCTCACGACTCTGCGCAAAACGGATCAGCGCTGAGATCAGCCGCTGCTCCACGGTGAGCGTCGCGTGCTGCCCGAACTTCTCGAGGAGGAGCGATCGTTCGGCCATCATCTGCCGCATGAGCGCCAGTGCCTCAGCGGGCCGCTCCCGAACCAGGGCGCTGAACTGCTCCGAGGTCAGGTGAAGCGTCTCAGTCTCCTCCTCGGCGCGGGCACTGCTCGTGAAGCGAGCGCCATGCTCGAGCCCTTCGCCGCCAAAGGTTTCACCGGCGGTAGCGACCCAGGGCACGAAGCTCCGACCCGCACTCACCTGGCTGCGCAAAACCACCTGCCCGCGGAAAACGACGAATACGCCGTTGGCCGGCGTGGCACGCTCGTATATCGAAAACCCGGCCGGCCACGTGGTGCGAGCCCCGTAGGCAATCAGGGCTTGCCGCTGCTCGATCGGCAACCGGGGAATCTGCTTGAGTTGTACGACTGTCACGGCTGATCCTGCGGGTGCTGCGTTGCTACTGGGACCGGCGACTCCGGCCGCTGCTCACGCGTTCAAGGAACAGGCACTCCGCAATGTACGGGCCGCGCTGGACTGCGCCTCGTTCTCGTGACAGATTTCCACCCCCGGCCCAGGAACCTCAGGAGCCCCCCTTGTCCGCCAGCACTCCTCCGTCCACCGTTTCGGTGGCGATTCTCGGTACGGACGCTGCACTCGCCGCACGCCCCGCCACCGCGATTCAGCTCGCGCACGCGGTACTCGCTGTGGGTTACGATGCCGTGTACCCCGCGAGCTGGGGCGATGAGATCGTGGCGGCCGGCTGCCTCCAGCGCGTCGCTGAACGCGACGGCGAGCCGGTCGTGCTCTGCTCGTGTCCGCTCGTAGCGGAGCGTCTGCTTCGCTCCGGCAACGATCTCGAACGCTTCCTGGTGCCCATGGTGTCTCCGCCGGTGGCGGTGGCGCGCTATCTCCGCGCGGTGTACGTGGGGCACCCTCTGCACATCACGTTCGTGGGCGGATGCCCGGATGCGTCATGCGCCGAGATTGATGCGCGCCTGTCTCCGGCAGAGCTGGACGCCGAGCTGCGCGCGCGCGGGATCGTCGCCACCCGGCAACCGCAATACTTCGAGTCGGTGCTTCCGCCCGATCGTCGGCGCTTCTACTCGCTGCCCGGCGGCGCTCCTTCCCCCAACTGGCTGCGCGCAACCCCGAGCCCCCGCGCGCTAGTCACCCTCGCCGGTGAGGATCTCGCCGCGGAGCTCGCACAGACGATGCTTTCGGGAGACGCCTCACTCATCGACGCAGCACCGATGCTTGGTTGCGTATGCAGCGGCGCGACGGCGGACGTGGGGCCGAGCGCGGCACGCGAGGAGGCGGAAAGCGTCGATCCGCCGCGAGCATCGACTCCTGTTATCGACACCTCGCTGCCCATCGAGCTGGACCGGGAACTTCCCGAGAGACGAGAGGACTCGTTCGACTCGACTGACCATGGGGAGGAAACAGCAGACGATTCTGAATCCGGGGCCGCGCCACCGGGGGCACATGGCATCGCGCCCACGGAAGCACCACCCTCCACTGCGGTGGTCCCGCGAACGACACCAATGAATGGTGGCGGGCAGCCGGACCGTGCGCCGCAGCCACCGGAGCACAGGGATAGCGCAGAGGAACAAAACGGGGACGACGACCACTCTGGAGAGGTGGTCCACTCGTACTCGAGACACCCGGGTGCGCTGGCCGCGCGGGAGGAAGGATCGGTCGCACGCTCCTCCGTATCCTCCCTGGAGGCTCCGACCGAGTCCAGATCACGGCCGCACATCACACTCGCGCAGGCAGCCGATGCATTCAACATCGAGCTCGCCTTCGGGTTGCTCGAGGGCGTGCGGCTCGTGCCGGATAAAAAGGAAGCCGCTGATGTCGCGTTTCCCACCGACATCGTACCGGATGCCGAACCCGATGTCAGTGAGTCGACCGCGGACGAGTCGCGACAGGCGGAGGAGTCGCGACAGGCGGAGGAGTCGCGACAGGCGGAGGCTTCGCGACAGGCGGAGGCTTCGCGACAGGCGGAGGAGTCGCGACAGGCGGAGGAGTCGCCTGATCCTTCACCTG
>CAZWSO010000017.1:0-27047 GCA_964636485.1 uncultured Gemmatimonadaceae bacterium | reverse complement strand
AGAGCTTTGTGCAGACCTCGTGGAGCCAGCCGGTGCTGACCGGGGAATTCACCGCAATCGGCGTAACGCGCATGCTCGAGGCGGTACGCAAGGCTGCCCCACGGGCGCGCTTCTATCAGGCGAGCTCCAGCGAGATGTTCGGGAAGGTGGTCGAGACACCCCAGCGCGAGACGACCCCTTTCTACCCGCGCAGCCCGTATGGTGTGGCCAAGGTGTACGGCCACTGGATAACCGTGAACTATCGCGAGAGCTATGGGCTGTACGCGGTGTCCGGAATTCTGTTCAACCACGAGAGTCCGCGGCGCGGCCTCGAGTTCGTGACGCGCAAGGTCACGGATGCCGTGGCGCGCATCAAGCTGGGACAGCAGGGCGAGCTCAGGCTGGGAAACCTGGACTCGCGTCGGGATTGGGGGTTCGCCGGCGACTACGTGGATGCGATGTGGCGCATGCTACAGCAGGACGGCCCCGAGGACTACGTAATCGGTACGGGTGAGACGTGGGCCGTTCGCGACCTTTGTCGCATCGCCTTCGGAACGGTGGGGCTGGATTACGAGCAGTATGTCGTTCAGGATCCGCGGTTCTTCCGCCCGGCGGAGGTCGATCTGCTTGCGGCAGATTCCACCAAGGCGAGGACACGTCTCGGCTGGGCTCCCACGGTACGTTTCCCCGAGCTGGTGCACATGATGGTCGCCGCCGACCTCGACAAGCATCGCGGCGGTCCGTGACCGATGCGCGCGCTTGTCACGGGCGGGTCAGGATTCGCGGGTCAGTGGCTCTGTCGTGAACTCCTCACACGCGGGTGGGAAGTGACCGGCACGATGCTCGGTGACGTGGTGGAGCCGGGCGTGCTCGGGCTCGACGAGCGCCGGTCAGTGCGCTGGGTGCGGACGGATGTTCGCCGCCAGGAGGATCTCTGCCGTGTTCTGGATGAGGCCTTGCCCGACGTGATCTTCCACCTGGCGGGCGTGGCCTTCGTCCCGGCCGCCGCCGCCGATCCCGGGAAGGCACTTGACGTCAACGTGGGTGGCGCGGCGCGGCTGCTGGCCGAGGTGCGCCGCCGGCGCCGCGCCGGAACGCTCGATCCGCTACTGCTCGTGGTGGGGACCGGCGAGCAATATGGCCGCCACGATCGTGACGACCTGCCGCTCAGCGAGTCCGCCGAGCAGCGTCCGATCTCCGTCTATGCCGCGAGTAAGGCCGCCCAGGAGATCGTCGCCCTGGAAGCCTGGCGGAGCGAAGGCGTCCGTGTCGTCCTCACGCGCAGCTTCAACCACTCTGGGGCGGGACAGGAGTCTCGCTTCCTTCTGCCCGCGCTTGTCTCCCGCGCGCTCGGTCTGCGCGGAGCGTGGCGCGCGGAGCTCCGCCTCGGCAACACATCGCCCGTGCGAGATTATCTTCACGTGGCGGACGTTGTCCGCGCCTACACGTTGCTTGGCGAGCGCGGGCGGGCGGGGGAGGCGTATAATGTGTCCAGCGGCATCGGCATTGACGTCGAAACGCTTGCCCACCGCGTGCTTGCCCTGACCGGCGTAGAGGCGACATTGGTTACGGATCCCGAACTGATCCGTCCCGTGGATCTGCCAGCGCTCGTCGGCGATGCCGGCAAGCTCCGACTCGAGACCGACTGGGCTCCCGAGCGTGACCTCGACTCCATCATTCGCGATCTGATTCGTGCCACGTCGCACTGACCTCCATCGTATTCTGATTATCGGGTCCGGTCCAATCGTGATCGGCCAGGCCGCCGAGTTCGATTACTCCGGTACGCAGGCCGTGAAGGCGCTGCGGGAAGACGGGTACGAGGTAATCCTCGTCAACTCCAACCCGGCGACGATCATGACCGACCCGGAGTTGGCGGACCGCACTTACATCGAACCGGTCACACCAGAGATGGTCGAGCTGGTGATCGAGCGCGAACGCCCTGATGCGCTGCTGCCGACTATGGGTGGTCAGACGGCGCTCAATGTGTCACTGGCGCTCGCCGACTCGGGCGTTCTCGCCAGGTACGGTGTCGAATTGATCGGTGCCGACGCGCGCGCGATCCGTCTCGCCGAGGATCGCGAGCTGTTTGCCGACGCGATGCGGCGGATAGGTCTCCGCGTACCGACCGGTGGGATCGCCCGCTCCTGGGACGAGGCGCTCGCTTTGAGTGAGCGAATCGGCTTTCCGGCCATCATCCGTCCGTCGTTCACCCTTGGTGGCACCGGCGGCGGCATCGCCTACAACCGGGGCGAGTACGAGGACTCTGTGCGTCGTGGACTCGCGCTCTCACCGGTGGGTCAGGTGCTCATTGAGCGCAGCGTACTCGGCTGGAAGGAGTTCGAGCTGGAGGTGATGCGCGACCACGCTGACAATGTGGTGATCGTGTGCTCGATCGAGAACCTGGACCCAATGGGCGTTCACACCGGCGATTCGATCACGGTTGCTCCGGCCATGACGCTTACCGATCGAGAATACCAGGAGATGCGGGACGCTGCCGTAGCGATCATTCGGGAGATTGGTGTGGCCGCCGGAGGTTGCAACATCCAGTTCGCCGTGAATCCGCGCGATGGTGAAATGCTTGTGATCGAGATGAACCCCCGCGTCTCGCGGTCCTCCGCCCTCGCCTCCAAGGCGACCGGTTTTCCGATTGCACGTATCGGCACCAAGCTCGCCGTCGGGTATCGCCTGGACGAGATCCCCAATGACATCACGCGTACCACACCGGCATCATTCGAGCCGGTGCTGGACTACGTCGTGGTGAAATGCCCGCGCTTTGCGTTCGAGAAATTCGCCTCGGCCAGCCCACTGCTCACCACTCAGATGAAATCGGTGGGCGAATCGATGGCCATCGGCCGTACGTTCAAAGAGGCGCTTCAGAAGGGCCTGCGTGCGCTGGAGGCGGGGCGGGCCGGGTGGACGGTCGGCGCAACCCTCGCCGAGGACCGTCTCGTAGACGGCACGCTGGAGACGCTCCAGGGCGCACTCCGGCAACCGACGGCGGAGCGGATCTACCAGGTGAAGCATGCCTTCCTGCGCGGGCTCTCGGTCGATGAGATTCATGAGCTGACAGCGATCGATCCGTGGTTCCTCTCCCAGATGGAGGAGCTGATCGGTGCGGAGCGGGAGTACGAGTCCCTGGCCGGGGTGGATGCCGACGCCTTGCGTCGCATGAAGCGGCTGGGCTTCTCCGACCGGCAGCTGGGGAAGCTTCGTGGAGAGGAGGAACAGAGCGTTCGCGAGCGGCGTTGGGCGCTGGGCGTGCGGCCGGTATACAAGATGGTCGACACATGTGCGGGCGAGTTCCCGTCGGCCACGCCATACCTGTACGGCTGCTACGATGAGGAGAACGAGGCTCCGCGAAGCGGCCGGCAGTCGGTGATCATTCTCGGCAGCGGACCGAACCGCATCGGACAGGGCGTCGAGTTCGATTACTGCTGCGTGCGTGCAGTGCTCGCGCTGCGTGAGCGAGGGTTCGAGACGATCATGGTGAACTCGAATCCCGAGACGGTTTCCACGGACTTCGACATCTCCGACAAGCTCTACTTCGAGCCGCTCACGCTGGAAGACGTGCTGGAAATCGTGGAGAGGGAACAGCCAGTTGGGGTGATCGTGCAGCTCGGGGGCCAGACCCCCCTCAAGCTGACGCGACCACTGGAGGCGGCTGGCGTGCGCATTCTCGGGACGCCGCCCGATGCCATCGACACGGCCGAGGACCGCCGTCGGTTCGAGGCGATCGCACGGGAAATCGGTATCGCGCAACCCCCCAGTGGTACGGCGACCAGCGTGATCGAGGCAGTGTCCGTCGCCAGCCGAATCGGATACCCAGTGCTCGTGCGGCCGTCGTACGTTCTGGGCGGGCGGGCCATGCAGATCATTTACGACGAGAGTTCTCTCCGCGAGTACTTCGTCACCGCCTTCGCCGTGTCGGACGACCGGCCCGTCCTCATCGACCGCTTCCTGGAGGATGCGTACGAGGTGGATGTGGATGCGATCTCCGATGGCGAAAGGGTCGTAATCGGCGGCCTCATGCAGCACATCGAGGAGGCCGGCATTCACTCGGGCGACTCGGCGAGCGTGCTCCCGCCCTACATCATTGGCGAGCGCGACCTGCAAGTGATGCGTGAGCACACCGTGGCACTGGCGCGAAAGCTGGGCGTCGTGGGCCTCATCAACGTCCAGTACGCGATCAAGGATGGTATCGTGTACGTTCTTGAGGTGAATCCCCGCGCCAGCCGCACCATTCCGTATGTCTCGAAGACTATCGGCGTACCACTCGCATCGATCGCGGCACGTGTGATGCTCGGGGAGACGCTCGCCGATATCGGCTTCACCGAGGAAATCACGCCGCCGTACGTAACCGTGAAGGAGGCCGTCTTCCCGTTCAACAAGTTCCGGGAGGCGGATCCGGTTCTCGGGCCCGAAATGCGATCGACCGGCGAGGTGATGGGGATCTCGGACTCGTTCGGGAGCGCGTTCGCCAAGGCGCAGCTTGCAGCCGAGAACGGACTCCCTTTGAGCGGAAGCATCCTCGTCACCGTGAACGATCGCGACAAGACTGCAGTGGCGCCGATCGTCCGGCGATTCCACGAGCTTGGATTCCGCGTGCTCGCAACCACCGGCACGGCGTCCTTCCTTCGGGCACGCGGCATCCCCGCGGAGCCGGTCTTCAAGGTCCACGAGGGGCGGCCGAATGGTATCGACCTGCTCGTTAACGGTGACGTTCACCTTTTGATCAACACACCGCTCGGCAAGCACTCCCAGCGGGACGACTACTCCATGCGGCAGGCTGCCGTGGCGCGGCGGATCGCATACACCACCACGCTCTCGGCGGCAGCCGCGGCCTGTGACGCAATCATTTCGCTGCGATCCCGGCCGCCAAGGGTGAGGTCGCTTCAGGAGTGGCATGAGCTTGCGCGCGGTGGCAGCGATCCCATGGCCCCGGTTCCTCCGACGCCACCCGAAGCCGTTCAGGCAAGCTAAGGGTCGCACCCCCAATCCGGCTTCAGAAACCCGGCTCACAGACATGCCCGTTCCCCTGCTCGACCTGCGTGCGCAACACGCATTAGTCCGCGACGACGTCCTCCCGGGTCTGCTAGAGCTCATCGACGACCAGCTCTTCATCCTTGGCGAACCGGTGGAACGGCTCGAGAACCAGATCGCGGCGCTCTCGGAGACCCGCTTCGCCATCGGTTGCGCCAGTGGGACGGACGCGCTCCTGCTCGCCTTTCGCGCTCTCGACATTGGTCGTGGCGACGAGGTCGTGACCACGCCCTTCACGTTCTTCGCGACAGCTGGCACCATTCATAACGTCGGTGCGACGCCGGTGTTCGTCGACATTGACGAAAGAACGTACAACATCGATCCGGTAGCCGCGGCTGTCGCGGTGACCCCGCGCACGAAGGCCATCGTTCCCGTGGATCTGTTCGGACAGATGGCACCGATCGAGCGGATCGGAGCCGCGGCGCCGGGCGTTCCGATCGTGGAGGATTCCGCACAGGCAATTGGTGCCCGCCGGCGCATCGACGGCCAGTGGGTGATGGCGGGGGAGCGGGCCACGATCGGCACGTTCAGTTTCTTCCCTTCAAAGAATCTCGGCGGCTACGGCGATGGCGGCATGATGGTCACGCAGGATGAAGCGCTGGCGGCGCGGCTGAAGCGCCTGCGTGTCCATGGCGGTTCCGTCCAGTACTTCCACGACGAAGTCGGTTACAACAGCCGGCTGGACGCCCTGCAAGCCGTGGTGCTGCTGGGGAAACTGCCTCACCTCCGGGGGTGGAGCGACAGGCGACGCGCGAACGCACGCTACTATGACGAAGCGTTCGCCAGCGTCTCCGAGGTGACAGCTCCCGTCATCGATCCGGCAAACGAATCCATCTACAATCAGTACACGTTGAGGGTGGAGCGCCGTGCGGCGCTCCAGGCACACCTCAAGGCACGAGGCGTCGGCAACGCCATCTATTATCCGCTTCCGCTACACCTGCAGCCGTGCTTCGCGTACCTCGGCTACCGCCAAGGCAGTTGTCCGGTGGCAGAGCGTGCCGCGGAGGAGGTAATCTCGATCCCCGTATATCCGGAGATGACGCGCGAACAGCAGGATGAGGTGGTGGACGCCATCCGGGTTTTCTATGCCGGATGAACCTCTCGCCGGCGCCGCGGCGGCGGCCTGATCGTTGCCGTGAATGGCGGCCCGACGTAGCTTTAAACCCTTGTGATGCCGGACGCAGATGCCCGCTCTCGAGCGGGCTCTTGCTGCCGGTAGCCCGTGTCCACTCCTTCCTTCCCTGGTTAAACGTGCGAATTACTGTCGTCGGCTCCGGCTATGTCGGACTTGTGGTCGGTGCCTGCCTGGCCGAAACGGGTAACGATGTCGTCTGCGCAGACATCGATGCCGACAAGATTGATGGGCTCAAGCGCAACATTTTACCCATCTACGAGCCGGGACTGGATGGACTCGTGGAGCGTAACCAGGCGCAGAAGCGGCTTTCCTTCACCACCGACGTGCAGGCCGCCATAGAGCTGGCGACCGTGGTCTTCATTGCCGTGGGGACGCCGCCCGATGAGGACGGTTCGGCGGATCTCCGTCACGTGCTGGCCGTCGCTGACAATGTCGGACGCTTCATGCAGCGCGAGATGGTGGTGGTGACCAAATCAACTGTCCCGGTCGGGACGGCGGCCAAGGTCGCCGGGGCTGTCGGCAAGCATGCCCGGCACCCCTTCCACGTCTGCAGCAACCCCGAGTTCCTCAAGGAAGGAGCGGCCGTCGACGATTTCATGAAGCCTGACCGAGTCGTGCTCGGAGTTGAAACGGATCATGCCCGATCGGTGATGGCCGAGCTCTACGCGCCCTTCGTTCGCACGGGCAAGCCGATCATCTTCATGGACATACCATCGGCGGAGATGACCAAGTACGCGGCCAACGCGATGCTGGCCACGCGCATTTCGTTCATGAACGAGATCGCGAACCTGTGCGAGGTCGTGGGTGCGAACGTGGATCTTGTGCGGAAGGGGATTGGCAGTGATGCGCGCATCGGCTCGTCGTTCCTCTTCCCCGGTCCGGGCTATGGCGGGTCGTGCTTTCCCAAGGACGTCAAGGCCCTGGTGCGAACGGCCCGAGAGGCCGGCTCGCCGCTACGTATCCTCGAGTCCGTGGAGGAGGCGAACCAACGACAGAAGCGCCGCATGTTCGAGAAGCTGGAGAGCGTTCTCGGCGACGATCTGCAAGGTTCACGCATCGCCGTCTGGGGACTGGCGTTCAAGCCGCAGACCGACGACATGCGCGAAGCGCCCTCGCTTTCATTGATCGATGCCCTTCTCGAGGCTGGAGCATCCGTTGTGGCGCACGACCCGGTGGCTCTGAAGGAAGCTCGTCGTCGGCTGGATGGACGCATCTCGTACGCAGAAACGAATTACGAGGCGCTGGAAGGCGCCGACGCTCTCGCGGTGGTGACCGACTGGAACGAGTACCGACACCCAGATTTCGGCCGAATGCGAGGGCTGCTCAAGAGGCCTGTCGTCGTGGATGGTCGGAACCTGTACGATGCTGAAAAGATGCGGGAGCTCGGCTTCATCTATCAATCGATCGGGCGAGGAAAATCGTGAGGGTTCTGATCACCGGTGCGGCGGGGTTTCTTGGTTCACATCTCTGCGACCGGTTCCTTGCCGATGGTCATTCCGTGATCGGGCTCGACAACTTCATTACGGGACATCCGGATAACCTCGCCCACCTCGTTGCGGAACCGAGATTCGAGTTCATCAAGCACAACATCTCGACGTACACATACGTCCCCGGGGCTGTCGATGGTGTGCTCCACTTCGCCTCGCCGGCGAGCCCTGTGGACTACCTCGAGCACCCCATACCGACGCTGAAGGTGGGAGCGCTCGGAACCCACAATGCGCTCGGATTGGCCAAGGCCAAGCGCAGCCGGTTCTTTCTTGCGTCGACCTCGGAGGTGTACGGCGACCCGCTCGTGCATCCGCAGTCGGAAAGCTACTGGGGCAACGTCAATCCGGTCGGACCCCGCGGCGTGTACGACGAGGCAAAGCGGTTTGCCGAAGCTCTCACGATGGCGTATCGACGCTTCCATGGACTCGACACCCGGATCGTCCGGATATTCAACACTTACGGACCGCGCATGCGTCCGTACGACGGCAGAGTCGTCTCGAATTTCATCGTGCAGGCGCTCACCGGGCAGCCGCTTACCATTTATGGTGACGGATCGCAGACGCGCAGTTTCTGCTTTGTCTCCGACGAGATCGCAGGAATCTACCGACTGTTCATGGAAGGGGACGGCGAACCCACCAACATCGGAAACCCGACCGAGTTCACGGTGCGACAACTTGCCGACGTCGTGATAGAGGCGACGGGTTCGGGCTCGGAGATCGAGTATCTACCGCTGCCGGAGGATGATCCCAGGGTGCGGCGCCCCGACATCTCCCGCGCCCGCAAGCTGCTGAACTGGGAGCCGCGAGTGGAGCTGCGCGAGGGCGTTGCCCGGACGATCGAGTACTTCCGGTCCCTTCTGGGCACCGAAAGAATGCAGTCCCGTGTCTGAGCGCATCCTCGTGACCGGAGCGGCCGGCTTCATCGGCTCGCATGTTGTGGAGGCATTGCTCGCACGAGGCGACGAGGTCGTGGGGCTCGATAACTTCGATCCTTTTTACGACGAGGCGATCAAGCGAGACAACATGCGCGAGGCGCAGCGCTCACCCCGCTTTCGCTTTAAGCGGGGCGACATTCGCGATGCGGCGTTACTGGCCTCGCTGATCGGCGAGGAACGTCCCGATGCGATCGTGCACATGGCGGCACGCGCCGGGGTGCGGCCGTCCATTCAGGAGCCGGCGCTGTATGCCGATGTCAACATAGTCGGCACCACGCACCTGCTCGAGGCGGCACGAGCTGCGGGCGTGAACAGGCTGGTGATGGCCTCGAGCTCGTCCGTCTACGGCGATGACGCCACTCCCCCGTTTCGCGAGGAAGAGCCCGCCATCGCTCCCGTCAGCCCCTACGCCGCAACCAAGCGGGCAGCGGAGCTGGTGTGTGAGACGTACGGGTCGCTCTACCCCGAGTTGGGCATCATCTCCCTGCGCTTTTTCACGGTCTACGGCCCGCGCCAGCGCCCGGACCTCGCCATTCACAAGTTCACAAGACTGATGCTTTCCGGGCAGCCGATCCCGATATTCGGAGACGGGAGCCAGGCACGGGACTACACCTACATAACGGACATCCTGCAAGGAGTGCTCGGCGCCGTGGACCGTACCCGGCTCGAACCAATTGGGCACGAAATCTACAATCTCGGTGAGTCCGCCACGACCACCGTGGCCGAGTTGGTAACGATACTGGAGGCGGCAGCGGGGTGTCGCGCGACCATACAGCGGCTTCCCCGGCAGCCCGGCGACGTGCAGCGCACCTTTGCCGACATCCGGCGGGCGCGCGAACTACTCGGCTACTCTCCGACCGTTCCTATCGCGGACGGCATTCCCCGGTTTGTCGCGTGGTATCGGGAGCTCGACTCCCGCTCATCCACGGCAGCCACGTCGTGAACTGAACGCCTTTCTCCGGGTACCATACCCGTCATGCTTCGTCACCGAATCCCAATAACCCTACTTGCCCTCGCGCTATTGCTGCTGCCCGCCTGCGCATCGGGCTTTCGTCCGGCGCAGTATCCGACCATGGAAGCCCTGTTCGAGGCCTCATTAAGTGAGCTCCAGCGGCGCCGATGGGATAACGCCGTCAGCGGCTTCGAGCGATTGACCTTCATGCTTCCGGCGCGGCATTCGCTGCTTCCGCCGTCGTACTTCCATCTGGGCGAAGCCTATGATGGTCGCCGCGACCATCTGCTCGCCGCTCAGAGCTACCTTCGCGTTCCCGAGCTTTTCCCGACTGACACGCTCGCGGACGAGGCGATGTTTCGCGCGGCGCGGTCGTACGCACGGCTCTGGCGGCGGCCCGATCTCGACGCGCAATACGGTGAGATCGCCCTCGGGACGTACAGCGCTCTTCTCGAGCAGTTCCCGCAGACGCCCCATCGCGTCATGGCGGAGCAGGAGATCGGGCGCCTGCGACAGCAGCTTGCCACAAAGCTGTACGACACCGGGATCTTCTACATGCGGCGCCGCGGCTACGATCCGGCCATTATCTACTTCAACGCCGTCGTCGAAGAATACCCGGATACGCCGCGGGCCCGGGATGCCTTGCTCCGGCTGGTCGAGTCGTACCGGCGCATCGGCTATCAGGAAGAGGTGCGGGAGACATGTGAGGTGCTGCATCGGCAACACCCCGGGGATACCGACATCCGCGCGTTGTGCGGCCCCCCTCCGGCCGCGGCGGCGCAGCAATCGGGTGCGGGATCGCGGATGCGGTGATCGGTGCGGTTCGGGCTCCTCGGCGGCACCTTCGACCCGCCTCACGTCGGGCACTTCCTGGTGGCCGTTGACGCTTTCGAGGCGTTGGAGCTGGATCGCGTTGTCTTCGTTCCAGCCGGTGTACAGCCCTTCAAACAGGGCGCAGTGCGGGCGACATCCGAACAGCGACTGGATATGCTCCAGCGCATGACCGGCACCGACCCCAGGTTCTGGGTGGATCCGGTCGAGATCGAGCGGCCGGGGTTATCTTACACCGTCGAGACGCTTGCTGCGTATGGCCAGCGCTATCCGGGGGCCATTCTCTTCCTGCTCGTTGGCGAGGATCTGGCAGGTCAGATCGGCAGTTGGCGCGAACCCGAACGGATTGCGCGGCTCGCCACGATCGTGGTGCTCACGCGCGATACGGGAGCAGGTGACGATGGAGGGTCGGCATTTCCGCTGCGCAGGTTGAGGTCGCGGCGCGTCGACATTTCCAGCACGGAGATCCGGGAGCGTGCGGCTGCCGGTCGATCCATACGCGGGTTCGTGACGGACGCCGTAGCCGAGTACATCGAATCGGCTGGGCTGTATAGATAGAGGACAGACATGATCAAGCCATTCATCAGCGCGATCTTAGGGAACCGGCACCAGCGCGAGCTGAAGCGCGTGCGACCGATCGTAGCGGAAATCAACGAGGAGTACAAGCGCCTTCAGGAGGTGTCGGAGGAGGAGCTTCGCGGCCAGACCGAGAAACTGCGCTCGATTATCCGTGAGCGGACGGCAGAGCTCGAAGCCCGGATCGCCGAACAGAAGGAGCGCAAGCGGACGAGCGCTGATGCGGCCGAGCGTGACGAGATCGATGCCGAGCTCCTCGGTGCGGATGGTCGCGGCGGTCTGGAAGGGGAGTTGCGCGCCGGGATCGCGGAAGTGCTGGAGGAGATCCTTCCCGACGCGTTCGCGACAGTTCGGGAAGCGTGCCGCCGGCTGCTTGGTACCACGGTGGAAGTGACCGGCCAGCAGCTCGAGTGGAACATGGTACCCTACGACGTGCAGCTCATCGGGGGGATCCAGTTGCACCGCGGTCGCATTGCCGAGATGGCTACCGGTGAAGGCAAGACGCTCGTCGCGACGCTGCCGCTCTACCTGAACGCGCTGGCCGGCAAAGGTGCCCACCTCGTTACCGTCAACTCCTACCTTGCCCGCCGCGACTCGCAGTGGATGGGGCATGTCTACACGTATCTGGGCCTCACCGTCGGCTGCCTCGACGACACCGAGCCGGGTACGGAAGCGCGGCGCGAGATGTATCTGCGCGACATCACGTACGGTACGAACAACGAGTTCGGCTTCGACTACCTCCGCGACAACATGGTCACGACGCTCGAGCAGCGGGTGCAGCGTGGTCACTGGTATGCCATCGTGGACGAGGTGGACTCAGTACTCGTGGATGAGGCGCGGACGCCGCTAATCATCTCCGGGCCGGTGGGCAGTCAGAGCGACACGATGTACCGCGAGCACAACACTGCGGTGGCGCGGCTCGTCCGCGCACAGGCCGACAACGTGAATCGCATCGTCGCCGAGGCGGAGAAGCTGTTGGAAGAGGGCGATACCGAGGAGGCCGCTGTCCCCCTCTACCAGGCCAAGCTCGGCGCACCCAAGAACCGCCGCTTCCTCAAGATCATGCAGGAGCAGGGTACCAAGCAGCTTGTGCAGAAGACGGAGCTGGAGCACATCGGCGACCGCAAGCTGCCGATGTCGCGTCAGCGCTTCCGCGACATCGAGGACCGACTGCTGTACGTGCTGGATGAGAAAGGACACTCAGTTCATCTCACCGATCGTGGCGTCGAATTCCTGTCGCCCAGTGATCCGGACGAGTTCGTGCTGCCCGACATCTCCGAGCGGGTTCACCGGATCGACCACGATCCGGATCTCGAGCCGCAGCAAAAACTCGATGCCCGGGCCGAGGTCGAGCGCGAGTACGCTGCCAAGGCGGAAAAGCTGAACATCATCCATCAGCTGTTGCGCGCTCACTCGCTGTACGAGAAGGACGTGAACTACGTCGTGCAGGACGGGCAGGTACTGATCGTCGATGAGTTCACCGGACGCACGATGCCCGGGAGGCGATGGGCCGAGGGCCTCCACCAGGCGGTGGAGGCGAAGGAAGGAGTGCAGGTGAAGGGCGAGACGCAGACACTCGCTACCATCACCATTCAGAACTACTTCCGTATGTACGACAAGCTCGCCGGCATGACGGGCACGGCCGAGACGGAGGAGACGGAGTTCCACCAGATCTACGGGCTCGATGTGGCCGTGATCCCCACCAACAGGCCTGTCATCCGGGAAGATCGCCAGGACCTGATCTACAAGACGCGGCGCGAGAAATACAACGCCATAGCTGAAGAGGCCGAACGGCTGCACAAGCTCGGCTTGCCAGTGCTGGTCGGCACCGCGAGCGTGGAGACGTCGGAAACGATCGCACGTATGTTCAAGGTGCGAGGGATGAAGCCGGAAGTCCTCAACGCCAAGTATCACCAGCGCGAGGCCGAGATCGTCGCGCTCGCCGGCCAGCCGGGCGCGATCACGATTGCGACCAACATGGCCGGTCGCGGTACCGACATCAAACTGGGAGTGGGGGTCACCGACCCGCGGCCATCCTCCGTCCAGACCGAGGATGGCAAGGAAGAGGAATTCGTGGAGTGCGGTGGCCTTCACATCATCGGATCCGAGCGGCACGAGTCGCGACGCATCGATCGCCAGCTGCGCGGTCGCGCCGGACGCCAGGGTGATCCAGGAGCGTCACAGTTCTTCCTGTCGCTCGAGGACGACCTCATGCGCCTGTTCGGGTCCGAGCGGATCGCGAAGCTCATGGACCGGCTTGGGGCGCAGGAGGGGGAAGTGCTCACGCACTCGATGATCACGCGCTCCATCGAGAACGCCCAGAAGCGTGTAGAGATGCAGAACTTTCAGATCCGCAAGCGGCTTCTCGACTACGATGACGTTATGAATCAGCAGCGGGAGGTAATCTATTCGCTGCGGGCTTTCGCCCTCGAGGGGGGCGAGGAGCTCAAGGGCGAGGCGCTCAAGATGGTCGAGAAGGCAGTGGAGCGCCGCGTCCAGACCAACCTTGCGAAGTACGAGGACGCGGAGGACTGGGATATTCCTCTCCTGAAGCAGGAGCTCCTGATGCACTTCCTGCTGACGGTGCCCGTTCTCGAGGAGGAGGTTGCGCCGACCGATGCCGAGGATGTCACTGAAGACGCCGTCAACGCCGGACGCGAGGCGTTCGACCGCAAGCTCACGAGCCTTGGCGAGTTCTCCGACCGTCTGCTTGCCCTCGTCATGCTGAACGTGATCGATGAGAAGTGGAAGGAGCACCTGTACGATCTCGACCAGCTTCGTTCCGCCATCAACTACCGGGCGTGGGGGCAGAAGGACCCCCTCATGGAGTACAAGCAGGAAGCGTATGGCATGTTCGTTGACCTGATGTCCGACATCCACAACACGTTCGCCGAGCGGTTCCTGCGCGTGCAACTCGTGTTCGAGCAACGGCCGCCGGTGACGCAGACGGCGCCCGCTGGTGCAGGCGCGGCCCGATACGACGCTTTCGGAGTGTCCGCGGCGGCGGCAGAGAAGGGAACGGCGGCGGCTTCGGGAATGGGGCCCGCGACCACTGCAACCGGACCCGCCGCGACTCCGGCGGCCAGCGCTACACAGAAGAGAGAACCGACGGTGCTCAGCGGCGGGAAGGCGCAGACTCTCACCGGAATGGCGCAGAGTACCACCGCCGGTGGTGCGGGGAAGCCGGCCGGCGACTGGGCCAACGTCGGACGTAACGATCCCTGCCCGTGCGGTTCGGGGAAGAAGTACAAGAAGTGTCATGGGGCGGCGGCGTGAAAGTTCGAGTGAAGGAAGAGACGAGGGGCCGGCAATCGCCGGCCCCTTTTTGCGGAACATGGTTCGCGCGCGGAGGATGTCGGCAGCTGGCCCCGCGATTTTCTCGCCCCCGCGTTTCTGGGGGGATGCACTTGTCACGTCACTCCGCAAGGTGCTGGCTGACGCTCGAGGCGCATATCGAAGGCGGCGAAGCTTGAGCGCCGTGCGCTCCTGCTCGCGTCAGAGAGATGC
Organism: uncultured Gemmatimonadaceae bacterium; assembly: GCA_964636485.1. Taxonomy (GTDB): domain Bacteria; phylum Gemmatimonadota; class Gemmatimonadetes; order Gemmatimonadales; family Gemmatimonadaceae; genus CAYXRS01. Next base: position 12,605 of record CAZWSO010000017.1, on the reverse strand, counting down.
TTCTCCGGGCCGCTCGCGGAAGCAGACTGGGCTCTTTTACCGGTGTGCCACCGTGGAGGTTCGGCCAAATGTCACACATCACTGGAGATGTGGCCCAGAAAGCATTATCTTTAAAAGAGTTGCCGAGATCGGACCGTCCCCGCGAGCGCTTCCGGGACTTAGGCGCCGGCTCTCTCAGCTCGGCGGAGCTCCTCGCCCTGGTGATCGGCACGGGGTCGGGCACTCGTTCCGCGCTGTCAGTCGGGCAGGATCTTCTGACCCACGGCGGGGGTTCATTAAGAAGGCTGGCGGGCCTCCCATTGAAGTCGCTTACGTCGGTGGCGGGGCTCGGGACGGTGCGGGCTCTGGCGGTACACGCGGCGCTGGAGCTTGGGCGCCGGCTGGCGTCAGAAGCCCGTGAGGATGGGGCGCCATTGCGATCCCCGCGTGACGTCTACGCGACCTATGCTTCGCGCCTGGAGGACCTGCCGGTAGAGGAGTTCCACGTGGCGGTTCTCGACGCGCAGCACCGGCTCGAGCGGGACGTCACGGTGACACGAGGCATTCTGAACTCGTCGCTCGTGCACCCCAGGGAGGTCTTTCGGGAAGCCATCGCGGAGCGGGCAGCGGCGATTATACTAGTTCATAATCACCCCAGCGGCGATCCGACGCCGTCCGCCGATGACCGAATGGTGACTGAGCAGCTGGTGGCTGCCGGACGGCTGCTCGACATCCCCGTGCACGACCACGTCATTGTGGGGCGGGGACGATACGTGAGTTTCGCGGAGGCGGGTCTCCTGTGACGGCAACTGCTCCACTCAGCGCATTGATCCCGGGATGGGACGTTGAAGACCCGGTGGTACTCGGTCGGCTCGATAGCGAGCTGCTTGGACGTGCCTACCGCTTCAGCGAGCGCGCTCATGCGGGGCAGACCCGGTCCTCCGGCGATCAGTACGTCACGCACTGCGTGGAGGTGGCGAAAATCCTCGCCGAGCTCCACCTCGACACCACGACGGTGGCGAGCGGGCTGATCCACGACGTTATCGAGGATACCAACGTCACTCTCGCCGAGATCGAGGCGGAGTTCGGGACACAGATCGCGCAGATCGTCGATGGCGTCACCAAGATCGGAAACATCACCTTCCGATCCACCCAGGAGCGTCAGGCGGAGAATTACAGAAAGCTCCTTCTGGCGGTCGCCAAGGACATCCGCGTCGTCCTGATCAAGCTGGCTGACCGGCTTCATAACATGCGCACGCTGGACTGGCTTCCGGACGAGAAGCGCAGCCGGATCGCGCAGGAGACGATGGACCTCTACGCTCCGCTCGCGCACCGCTTCGGTATGGCCAAGCTGCGCTGGGAGCTCGAGGACCTCTCCTTCAAGCACCTCGAGGTCGCTGAGTACAAACGGCTGGCCGGATTGATCGCACAGAAGCGCGGCGAACGGGAGGCGACGATCGCGCAGCTCGCGACGCCATTGGATGAGACCCTGCGGAACGCCGGGATTTCCGTGGTTGAGGTGACGGGGCGCCCGAAGCACCTCTGGTCCATCTACAAGAAGATGCAGAAACGTGCGAAGCCTTACGAGGAGATCTACGATCTCATGGCTGTCCGCGTGCTCGTAAGTTCCGTCGCCGACTGCTATCACGCTCTGGGCCTGATTCACGAGGGGTGGACGCCGCTTCAGGAACGCATCAAGGACTACATCGCGCAGCCCAAATCGAACGGCTATCAGTCGTTGCATACTACCATCTTCGGCCCTACCGGTCAGCTCTTCGAGATCCAGATCCGGACCCTCGACATGCACCGTACCGCCGAGTACGGAATCGCGGCGCACTGGCTGTACAAGGAGGGTGCGAAGATCACAGATGAGCTGGAGGCGAAGCTCTCGTGGTTCCGCGAAGTGCTCGCGCTCCAGATGGACGCCAAGACGCCGGAGGAGTTCCTCGAGTACCTGAAGGGGGACCTCTACCAGGACGAGATCTTCGTTTTCACCCCCACCGGCGATGTCATCCAGCTTCCCAAGGGAGCGACGCCGATCGACTTCGCGTTCGCGGTGCACACCGAAGTCGGGCTCCGCTGCGCCGGCGCGAAGGTTAACGGCCGCATCGCGCCGCTGGCCCGGCAGCTCAAGAACTCGGAGACGGTGGAGATTCTGACATCGGCGACGGCGCGGCCGAGCAGAGACTGGCTGGCCCACGTCCGCACCGGTCGCGCCCGGCACAAGATCCGGCAGTGGATCCGGCAGGAGGAGCAGCAGACCTCGGCCAAGCTGGGACGCGAGATGCTCGACCGCGAACTTCGGCGGCGCAAGCTGGCCTCCCCTTCCGAGGCCGAGTTGACTGGCGCGGCCAAATCGCTCGGACTCAACGATGGCCATCACCTGATCGCCTCAATCGGCCAGGGCGACGTCCACGTGTCGCAGGCTATGAAGACGCTGTTCCCGCAGCTCGAAACCGCTCCGGAGCCGCCGGAGAAAGTGAGCGCTTTCGAGCGGTTCGTGCGGCGGATGCGCGGCGGGGGCAAGGGCGTCCGCATTCAGGGGGTGGATGGCCTGATGGTTCGCTATTCCCAGTGCTGTCAGCCCGTGCACGGCGATCCGGTCGTCGGGTACGTGACGCGCGGCCGCGGCGTGAGTATCCATCGGGCCGACTGTCCGAACGTGCTGCTGCTGTCGCACGAGCCCGAGCGGCGCCTCGACATCGACTGGCAGCGGATGGACGGTGAGATCTTCCTCGTCAGGCTGGCGCTGGAGGGAACCGACCGGCGCGGGCTGTACGCCGATGTGGCTGCCGCGGTGACCGAGTCGGGCACCAACATCAAGAGCATCGAGTTACGCAGCGGTGACGGCGGTGGAGTATCGGGCTCGGTGCTGGTGGAGGTGGAGAATCTGACTCACCTCCAGAAGATCATTCGGGCCATCCGCAAGGTGAGCGGCGTGACCGACGTGGCGCGGCGGGAACGGCTGTCGGACGACGACTGACCGATCGGACCCCCGAACAAAAGCCGGCTCGGCGATTATATTCCAGCCATGGCCCGCGTCGAATTCGATCTCCAGGCCCCCTTCCAGCCTGCCGGCGACCAGCCGCGGGCCATTGCCGAGCTGACCGCCGGGCTAAAGCGCGGCGACCGCTTCCAAACGCTACTGGGCGTGACGGGGTCCGGGAAGACGATGACCATCGCGCATGTCGTGAAAGAGTTCGAAAGGCCGACGCTGGTCATGTCGCACAACAAGACCCTGGCGGCGCAGCTCTATGGCGAGCTCAAGGGCTTCTTCCCGCGGAACGCGGTCGAGTACTTCATCTCGTACTACGATTACTACCAGCCGGAAGCGTACGTGCCAACCACCGACACGTACATCGAGAAGGACGCATCAATCAACGAGGACATCGACCGCTTGCGATTGCGCGCCACGTCGAGCCTGATGGAGCGGGAGGACGTGATCATCGTTGCCACGGTCTCGGCGATCTATGGGTTGGGCGATCCGGTCACGTACCGGGAGCGGATGGTGACCGTACAGCAGGGGGAGACGATTGGCCGCGACACCATTCTCCGCAACCTCGTCGCCATCCAGTACCACCGTAACGACGTTGCCTTCGAACGCGGCACCTTCCGGGTGCGTGGGGACACGGTGGAGATCCTCCCCGCGTACGAGGAGCAGGGGTTGCGCATCGAGATGTGGGGCGACGAGGTGGAGCGCATCTCCAAGATCGACGTGCTCACGGGAGAGACTATCGCGGAGCTGCGCCGGGCGGCCGTGTACCCCGCCAAGCACTTCGTGACGACACGCCCAACCATCGAGCGTGCGGTCGGAATCATCCGCGAGGAGTTGGCGGAGCGTCTGAGTCAGCTGCGTGAGGCCGGGAAGCTGCTCGAAGCGCAGCGGCTCGAGTCCCGCACCAACTTCGACGTCGAGATGATGCTTGAGATTGGCACCTGCGCCGGCATAGAGAACTATTCACGTCATCTGTCCGGAAGACAGGAGGGAGAGCGTCCGGCTTGCCTGCTCGACTACTTTCCCGAGGACTTCCTCGTGGTTGTGGACGAGTCGCATGTCAGTCTGCCGCAGATCGGCGGCATGTTCAACGGTGACCGCGCCCGCAAGCTGACGCTTGTGGACTACGGCTTCCGGCTGCCTAGCGCGCTCGACAACCGACCGCTCATGTTCGACGAGTTCATGTCGCTCACCCCGCGTGCGCTGATGGTCTCGGCGACGCCGGGCGATCTGGAGCTTCAGCTCTCCGAGGGAGTCGTCGTCGAGCAGATCATCCGGCCCACCGGGCTGGTGGATCCGCTGATCGAGGTCCGGCCGGTTCGCGGCCAGGTGGACGATCTGCTTAACGAGATCCGGGTCCGCGAACGACGCGGAGAGCGCGTTCTCGTCACCACCCTGACAAAGAGGATGGCGGAGGATCTCACCGATTATCTCCAGCAGATGGGCGTGCAGGTGCGCTACATGCACGCGGACATCGACGCCATAGAGCGCGTGGAGATCGTGCGCGGGCTTCGACTCGGCGACTTCGATGTCCTCGTTGGCATCAACCTCCTCCGCGAGGGACTCGATCTCCCTGAGGTGTCGCTGGTTGCCATTCTCGATGCGGACCAAGAGGGCTTCCTGCGCAGTGATCGCTCGCTGATCCAGACCGTGGGACGCGCTGCACGCAACGTGGAGGGGATGGCGATCTTCTACGCGGACCGCGTGACGGGGAGCATGCAGCGCGCCATCGATGAAACGGGCAGACGGCGCGAGATCCAGCTCGCGCACAACCGCGAGCACGGAATCACCCCGCGCAGTGTTGTGAAGAGCACGGAGCAGGTTCGGTTCAGTACGCGCGTCGCCGACGCGCGTACTGATAGAGAGGGGAAACGACGCGTGGCTGAGGCGCCGGCAACTTACGCGAGCGAGATGGAGGCTGCCGCGCTGATCGAGTTCATGGAAGACCAGATGAAGGCCGCGGCAAAGGAGCTCGACTTCGAGGCCGCCGCGCAGATTCGCGACCAGCTCTTCGAGCTGCGTGTCCGGCTCGATGGCGCGAAGGAAGGAAAGGGGAGCGCCCGGCAGCAAGGTATGGCGGCGATAAAGGCGAGGCGCTGAAATGGTGCCGATGCATCACCATATTGTGCCAGAGCTCGCAACGCAGGGGCGACTCGCACTCACGCGTGACGAGCTGGTCTCGTGGGGTGAGCGGCTCGGCGCCGCGGTGCAGGCGCCGCTGGTGGTGGCGATAGCCGGGGATCTGGGCTCGGGGAAGACGACGCTCGTACAGGCGATCTGCCGCGGCGCTGGGGTTCAGGAAGACGTCACCAGCCCGACGTTCGCGCTCGTGCACGAGTACGTCGCCGCACGTTTTCACGTCTACCACCTCGATCTTTACAGACTGGGAGGGCTGGCGGAGCTCACCAACATTGGGTGGGACGAGATCGTAACCGCGAATGCCCTCGTCCTGGTGGAGTGGCCAGAGCGTGCCGGCGACCGGTTGCCGCGCGACGTCGTTCCCATCGGGCTCGAGCACATACCGGGCGATGCCGATCGCCGCCTCCTGCTGGCGGGGTGACGGTGCTCACACTGGCCCTGGACGCCGCCACCTACGATGCCTCGGCAGCCCTCCTCGATGGCGAGAAGCTGATCGGTGAACGCGAGGCTGCCATGCGCGGGCAGCGGAGGGAGAATCTCATGCCGGCAGTCGCCGCCCTGCTTGCAGAAGCCGGACGACGTCCGCAGGAGTTGGGGCGCATCGTGTGCGGTGGCGGGCCGGGGAGCTTCACCAGCCTGCGCATCGTCGCTTCCATTGCCAAGGGGCTGGCGCTCGCGACCAGCGCCCAGCTGTACGCCGTCTCATCTCTGCTGCTGATCACTGCCGGATCAGAGCGCACGCGCGGTGGGGGGCGCTGGCTGGCGACGCTCGATGCGATGCGCGGCGAGCGTTTCGCGCAGGCCTTCGACGTGGCGGCGGACGGTCGGATACTGGGCGTGGGTCGCGCCGTGCTGCTGCCTGTCGACGCGGTGGCCGACCTGGCCGGCTCGCTCGGAGCGACCCGTATTGGCCCCGGTGAAGAGACCGACGCACCCCCGCGAGCCTCTGGTGTGGCGCGGCTACTCCGGCAGCTCGCGTCGGAACCGCCGGTCTCGCTCGAGAGTTGGGAGCCTCAGTATGGCCGCCCGGCTGAAGCACAGCTGCGGTGGGAGGCGGCACATGGACGGCCGCTCCCCAGGACGTGAGCGCGCTCCGGACGCGGGACGCGACTCCCTCGAGCCTGGAGCTCAGACCGGCGAGACGAAGCGATGTCGACGCCGTGCTCACGCTCGAGCGGGCGTCCTTCAGCGATCCGTGGAGCAGGGCGTCGTTCACGAGCCTGCTCGGTCATCCTTCCGTGTACTTCGTTGTCGCCGCGCAGCACCAGGAAGGTCTTGCCGGCTATCTGGCGGCGTGGTTCATGGTGCCCGAAGGGGAGATCGCCACCCTTGCAGTCCACCCCGAGCAGCGTCGTTTGGGCGTTGGGGGGTTTCTCCTCGACGCGGCCATCCAGGAAGCCCGAGTGCGTGGCGTGCGCGACCTGTATCTGGAGGTGCGCGATTCCAACGTCGCTGCTCAGCGGCTGTACCTCTCCCGCGGCTTCGCCGAGATCGGCCGACGCCGTCACTACTACCGCAACCCCGTCGAGGACGCGCGTGTTCTGAGGTTGCACCTCCGATGAACAGCACGTCGCATTTTTGCTGTTCGCGGCGCCCGTTTGGTTGCTGCCGTCGCACCCTGACCTTATAATCTGCCGGGCGATGCCAATCGCCCTATGACAGGAGGATTACGTGAGCCGCAGCTTGAACAAGGTGACGTTGATCGGGAACCTCGGTGCCGACCCCGAGGTGCGCTCGACATCGGGAGGAGGACGGGTCGCACAGTTCTCACTCGCGACCAGCCGGCAGTGGGCCGGCACCGATGGTGACAAGCAGGAAAAGACGGAGTGGCATCGCTGCGTCGTCTGGAACAGCAAGGGAGGGGGGCAGCAGCTTGCCGACGTCGTGGAGCGCTACCTCAAGAAGGGCGACAAGGTGTACGTGGAAGGTCGTGTCGAGTACCGCCAATACCAGGACAAGGACAACAACACACGTTATGTCACCGAGATAAACGTCCGCGAACTCATCATGCTGAGTGGTCGCGGTGGGGGCGGTGCGGACGAAGCCGACAGCTCACGAGCCCGGTCGTCCACTCCCGAGAAGGCGCGTAGCACCGCCGGTGCCGGGCAGGACTTCGAGGATTTTGGCGCGGCACAGGACGAGGACGACGACCTGCCGTTCTAGTTACTCGCACTGTCTTCCCGTGGTCTCTTTGTCCACCTGGGCGGAGAGACCACGGTCACCGTTCAATCCGCAGCCGGCCTAACCGCTGCTCCTCTTCAGGGCTGGCCAGCGCTAGCAATCGCGGCCTTCTGCGCTCCGATTGAGCGAGCGCGTGGCTCGGCGCCGCGGTGCCTGACACGGGCTCATCATGCCAGGAACCCCGGGGAGCGCCCCAACCCCATTTCGCGGTGACACTTCCGCCCGTGGTGCGTCAACCTCTGAGAACCCGTGGACTCTGGGCGGTCGCCGCTGGGGCGTGTCCGGTGTGCACCTATGCGAGGGATGCCTACTCATGCGAACGGTACTGATCCGTTCTAGCTGGCTCATAGCGGGCCTGGCGGTGCTGTTCGCCACCACCGCAGGGGCGCAGGAACCGACCGCCCCGGGGCAGAGCCACACGGTCAAGCGCGGCGACACGCTGTGGGATCTATCGCGCACCTACCTTGGTGACCCGTTCCTCTGGCCCGAGATCTATCGCATCAATACGGATGTCGTGGAAGATCCCCACTGGATCTTCCCCGGCGAAGTGCTGCGGATCCCGGGCGGAGAGGTTGCCGAGGCACCACCGCCGGCGCTCACCGAGCCCGATGTGGCGGTCGCGCCGCAGGTGACCCCGGTTACGAGCGAGCAGTTGCCGGCCGCGCGCGGCGCGACGGTGTTCGCCAGCTCGCCGTTCGTTCGCCGGTCGGCCGTGCCATCGCGTCGCCCGATGCCCGCGGAGCCTCAACCGGCCGTTCGGCCCGGAGAGTACTACGCGGCTCCCTGGCTGGATCGCCGCGGCGGGCCGGCGGCAAGCGGGCGAATCCTTGCGCCGGTCGACATCAGCGGCATCGCCCAATCGCGCGAGCCGATCTGGCTACAGGTCCACGACCGGGCGTATATCTCGCTGCCCGACGGGGCGATCGCCACGGAGGGCGACCGCTATCTGGTATACCGGCTGGGTACCGAAGTAACGGGGGGGCGGCAAGTGGTAATACCCACCGGCATAGTGCGAGTGACGGTAGCTGACAATGGAGATGCCACTACCGTTCGACTCGTGCAGCAGTTCGAAACCGTTCGGGTTGACGACAGACTGATGCCGCTCGAACGGGCCGTGCTGCCCGTCCGCGCTCCCACGACGGCGATCGACCTTGGCATAGAGGGTCGCATAGTCTGGGTGGCAAGCGATGTCCTGCTCCCTTCAATCCAGCATTACGTGCTGCTGGATGTGACCACGGCCGACGGCGTCAGGCTCGGCGACATGTTCACGATCTTCCGTCCGCGCCGCGCGCTGGCGGGACACATGCTGCCAGAAGAAGAGATAGGGCTCCTGCAGATTGTGCGCGTGAACGAGCGCGGTGCTACAGGCATCATCGTGGATCAGCGGCACCCGGCGATCTCCGAGGGCGTTCCGGCCAGGCTCACCGCGCGCATGCCGTAACTCGCGATTTGGCGGTGCCGTAACCGCCGTCGGGAGTTAGATTATGGGCGACGCATGACTGCGATCGCCCATTTTCTTGCTATCACGCTTTATCTCGCCGCCACCGCCCTCGCGGTGACGCCCTTCGCGCGACCGATCCCGCCACCCGTTCGAGGTGTGTCGGTTCTGCTGGGTGCCGGCGTACTTCTTCACGGCGCGGCGCTGGCCTCCCTCGGCGTGCGCTTCGGTTCCGCGCCACTCACGGGGCTGGGGCCGGCGCTTTCTTTCGCCGGTTTCCTCGTTGCGGTCATGCTCCTCGCCGTCGAGGTAATGGCGCGTGAGGTCAGTCTCACGCTGGCTGCGGCGCCACTGGCGGCGCTGGTCACGACCTTTGGCAATATCGCTGGTCTTGTCCCGGCAGCCACTCCGACGGGTCCCGACGGTGTCTGGCTGATGTCACATATTGCGCTCAGCTTCGCGGGAATCGCGGCGTTCGCCACGGCCGCCGCCGCGGGAACGATGTACCTGATCGAGCATCACGAGCTCAAGTCACGACGGTTTGGGCCGGTCTTTCGCTTTTTTCCTCCGCTCGAGACGTTGGACCGAGTGAACCACGTCGCCATCGTAGCGGGTTGGCTGACGCTCACGCTTGGCGTCGTGCTCGCGGCTACCTACGCGGCGGCGCACCCTGTGGTGGATGCACCGAAGCTCGTCTGGGCGCTTGCCGCTTGGCTGGGGGTGACGGTGATCGGGGTCGGGCGGCTCGCGCGCGGATGGCGGGCCCGCCGTGCGGCAATGATCTCGTGTGTGGCGTTCGGCGGCGTGGTTCTGCTCTACGTCGCATTCCGAATGGCGGTGTCCCGGGGAGCGTACTTTCTGTGAGCGCCTATCCCGTGGTACTCCAAGGTGAGACGCTGCGCGCACTTGTCGTCGGAGGCGGGGCCGTTGCTGCTCGGAAGGTGCGCGGCCTGCTTGACGCTGGCGCTTTCGTACGCGTCGTAGCACCGGCTGCAAGCCGGGAGATTCACGAGTTTGCTGGGGATGGCAGGGTGGCTTACAGCGCTCGTGAGTACACGAGCGGGGACATCGACGATGCAATGCTGGTTGTCGCCGCAACTGATGACCGCGTCGTGAACGCCAGAGTGGCTGCCGACGGTCGACGCGCCCGGCGGCTGGTGAACGTTGCCGATAGACCGGGCGAGGGGAACTGTGCAACGGTCGCGTCGCACCGCGCCGGCGACGTCCTCGTGTCCGTCTACGCCGGCGGGGTACCCGGGGCCGCGGCGCGTATCCGGGATGCCGTCGCCGAGCGCTTCGGGCCCGCATACGCGGAAGCGGTGAGTTCGCTCGCAGGCCTCCGCACCCGCCTGCTTGCCGCCGGCGCAGTTGACACGTGGGCGCGCGCGCGCGGCGAGCTCCTCGATAGTGATTTCTGCCGATCAGTGGAGAGTGGAGGTTTTCTGGAGCGGGTGGCGCGATGGCGGTAATCGTCGCCGGGTTAAACCATTGTACGGCACCGATCCAGGTGCGGGAGCGGCTTTGCTGGTCCGCCTCGCGTATAGGTGACGGAGCGATGCAGCTGCGCGAGGTGAGCGCGGCGCGCGAGGCAGTGCTGCTGTCGACCTGCAATCGTACGGAGGTGTACCTCGTGGAGGAAGACGCGAGGGCCATCTCGGCCGTGTGGGCGACGCTGAGCGTACGGCTTGGAGAGGCGGCCGAGCCGTACGGTTACGTGCACCGCGATCGCGAGGCGGTGGCGCATCTCTACCGCGTGGCTGCCGGCCTCGATTCGATGATTGTAGGGGAGGCACAGATCCATGGCCAGGTGCGAGAGGCATGGGAGCGCAGCCGGCCGGCGAGCGGTCCTGTCCTGAACCGGCTCTTCCAGACGGCACTGTCGGTTGCTGGCCGCGTGCGAAGCGAGACAGCCGTCGGCCGTGGGGCCGCGTCCGTAAGCTCAGCAGCCGTGCAGCTGGCGAAGAAGATCTTTGGCACGCTCCAGGGGCGCCGGGCCATGGTGCTGGGTGCCGGGGAGATGGCGGAGCTTGCGCTCGAATGCCTCACTGGCGAAGGCGTGCGCGCGGCAGTCGTTGCCAATCGCACCTACGAACGAGCTGGCGAGTTGGCATCTCGTTACGGTGCCAGGGCACTTCATTACGACGAGTGCTGGAGCCGCCTGCACGAGGTCGACGTACTCATCTGCTCGACGTCGGCACCGCACGCGATAGTTCATACGCCCGATGTGGAGCGGGCGATCCTCGCTCGTGGCGATCACCCAATGTGCATTCTCGACATTGCCCTGCCTCGTGACGTGGAACCAGAGGTGGGGACACTGCGTAACGTGTTCCTGTACGACCTGGACGATCTGGGCATGGTCGTCTCGGCGAACCTGGAGCGGCGGCGCGAGGAGCTTCCTACGGCGGAGCAGCTGATCGCCGCCGAGACGGACATCTACTGGCAATGGCTGGCCGCGCTGGCGGCCGTCCCCGTGCTCACGTCGTTCCGCGGTCGCGCGGAAGAATTGCGAGCTCGCGAGCTGGAGCAGGCGCTCCGTCGACTTGATCACCTACCGCCCGAAGATCGCGCGGCGATAGAACACTTTTCCCGAGCCCTCATGAATAAGTTCCTGCACGAGCCGAGCGTTCGGCTCCGCGCCGCCGCTGCCAACGGACAAGGCCTGGCAGTCGTGGACGCACTCCGCTATTTGTTTGCCCTGCGTGAATACCCGGGCTCCGCGAGCGGTGGGGACGAAGGAGCGGAGGACTCTCCGCGATGACCCACAGGGCGCTCGTTACAGGTGGCGCAGGATTCATAGGGTCCCATGTCGCCGAGCAGCTGCTCGAGGCAGGCTACGAGGTGACCGTTCTCGATGACCTCTCCAGCGGCCGGCGCGAGCAGGTGCCGGTGGAGGCGACGTTCCGTCGTCTCGACATCGCGGGGCCTGAGGCGACGGCCATCGTTCGCGACGGGAATTTCGATGTGATCTGCCACCTTGCCGCGCAGATCGACGTCCGCAAGAGTGTGGCAGACCCGGGCTTCGATGCGCAAGTAAACATTGGTGGTTCCCTGAACCTGCTCGAGGCGATCAGGGTCGCGGGGGCGCGCACACGTTTCATCTTTTCATCCACTGGTGGGGCGATCTACGGCGATCTAACGGTGCCGCCAAGCGCCGAGGACGCGCCCAAAGATCCACAATCGCCTTATGGCACGGCCAAACTGTCGGTGGAGTATTACATGGGGTATTACGCGAGAGTGCACGGCCTCGATACCGTGGCTCTTCGCTATGCCAACGTCTACGGGCCGCGCCAGGATCCGCACGGTGAGGCCGGCGTCGTCGCCATCTTCTGTGGCCGCGTGCTCGACGGCCGCGCCGTCACCATTTTCGGCGACGGCACGCAGACGCGCGACTACGTCTACGTGGGTGATGTCGCGCGCGCCAACGTGATCGCGGCGAAGGCCTCGCTACCGGAATCACGAGGACTCGACAGCCGTGCCTTCAACGTAGGCACAGGTATAGAGACCGACGTGGTGACATTGGCGCGGGTGCTTATGGGAGGGGCAGGTCGGGAGGTGGACGTGCAGCATGCCCCAGCACGCGCCGGCGAGCAGCTGCGCTCGGCGGTGCAGGTGGAGAAGGCAGCCGACACGCTCGGCTGGCGCCCCGAAGTCACACTCGAGGACGGGCTTGCGAGAACCCATGCGTGGTTCCGCGCCAGAAGGAATGGAGACCCGGCATGATCGTGCCAGGCTACTTTCAGATGGGTGGTGAGGCGATTCCGACGAACGTCTGGGACATGGTCGTGCACGGCACACCGCTCACCCAGGGTGTGCTCCTCCTCCTGCTCATGCTCTCGCTGATAAGCTGGGCGATCATGCTGCTCAAGTGGCGGG
>CAZWSO010000016.1:0-27940 GCA_964636485.1 uncultured Gemmatimonadaceae bacterium | reverse complement strand
GGAGGAACTGAGTGCCGGTGGGCGAGGAGGTGGAGACGATGTTCAGCTCCTTCTTTCCCCAGTGGCTTGGCATCTGGCGACCGCCCGAGTTGGGGTCGTTCGCGGCGCCAACCGCCGAGTAGAGCATCTCGGCCGCCGTCATGCCAAGCTGAAGGCAGAGCGCGCGGTCGCGGTAGTACATGTAGAACCAGTCGTAGCCAGGGCGCAGGACCATCCCGGCGGCGGTGAGCACCGCCTCGTGACCGGCTCCGGATATCTGAAAGAAGATCTTGTTCTGCCGCTTGAGTTGGATCTCCTTGTCGTCTACCCGGCGCGCCAGATACATCGTTCGGTAGGCGCCGACAAGCTGCTCCCGGCTGGGTCCGGCAGCGGTCTTTCGCTCACCTTTGCTCTGCGTGGCCATGATTTCCGGGGGTGAAGTCCGCGTCGGTCTGCAAGATAGCCGCCCGACGCCGGGAGGGGAAAGCGGGTAATGCTGCTGCTCCTTGCCCCCCCACCAGCGGCAGCTTTACTGTAGATGGCGCCCAGCGTCCGCCGGGCGCGGCAGGCGGCTTTCTGAAGGGAGCGGGTCATGCGCAGCACTCTGATCGTAATGGCGCTGGCGGTCATCACCGTCGGCATGATGGCACCACCGTCGGAAGCACAGATCAACACCCGGCGCGTACGAGAACGTGCTGAGCAGCAGGCGCGGGAACGAGCCGAACGTCGCGCCGATCAGGGCGTAGACAAGGCTGTCGAAGCGGCGGAGAACGCCGTCGTGTGCGCGGTGACGGACACCGAATGCATCCAGAACGCGAAGGCGGAAGGGAAGGAGGTCAGCGTCACCGACGCTTCGGGCAACCAGATGTCCAGGGAGCAGTCCGACGCCGCCGTTGCTCGTGCGGCACCGCCAACGGCCGCGGGCGAAGGTGCTTTCGTCAACTTCGATTTCGTACCCGGCGAGCGCGCTCTATTCTACGAGGACTTTGCGAGGGACAACGTCGGCGACTTTCCGCGCCGGCTGGAGTTCACCAAGGGAAATCTGGAGGTGGCGGAGTGGCAGGGGCGCCGGTTCCTTCGCGCTACACAGGATGCGCAGTTCTCTATTCCGCTACCCGAGACTTTGCCTGAGCAGTTCACTATCGAGTTCGAGCACTCCGGCTATGCCAACACATGGCCCTATCTGACACTCCGTTTCGACGGCGAGGAGCAGGATAAGCACGTGACGGATCGCATCATCATTTCCACCTTCACCTCGGGCGCCGATAAGATGACCGGCGGCGTTTACGGTCCGCGCCTCGAGAGAAAGTCCGTTGGCGAGGTGACGCTCCCGCACAAACAGCTCTTCCCTGTTCGCATCATGGTAGACGGCCGCTACGCCAAGGTCTATATGGGCGGTACCCGGGTGGCGAACATCCCCAACGCCAACCTCGGCCGCTCCAACAAGATCATAATCGATTTGGATGCCTCTCCCACGACTCCGGTGCTGCTCGGTCCCGTCCGGATAGCGGCCGGGGGACGCAAGCTCTACGACGCAATCGCCGAGAAAGGGCGTGTGGCTACTCAGGGGATCTTCTTCGACACGGGTTCCGACCGGGTCCGGCCGGAATCGGCCCCCACCCTCAAGGAGATCGCCGACATGCTGCGCGAGCACGGTGATCTCCGGCTGGTGATCGAGGGGCACACCGACAATGTCGGCAATGCCCAGGCGAACGAGCAGCTCAGCGAACGGCGCGCGGCAGCGGTGAAGCAGATGCTCGTGACGCAGCACGGCGTTGACGCCTCGCGTCTGGAGTCAAAGGGTCTCGGCGCCAGCAAGCCCGCCGCACCTAATGACACTCCTGAGGGGCGGCAGAGCAACCGGCGAGTGGAGCTGGTGAGGATGTGAGAGCGGTGGTGGGCCGGGATCAGCATCCCGGGTACCGCCCCAGGCAAACGCAACCGGTCCTGACGGGTGATGCGGCGACGCGTCACCCGTGCTGTCTTTCGTTGCAGAGCTGTGGCATTGCTTCCAGTCACCGACCCTCAATCGGAATTCCGAGTTACGAATTCTGCCTTCTGGCACCCACCGTGCAGTTCCGTCTGGCATCTCCTTCAACGGGTTTCTAATGACATCCGGAGTGCATTGCATCTTCTGCGACATCATCCGGGGTGCGGCCGAAGTATCTGTCTGCTACGAGGATTCGGCCGCGCTGGCTTTCATGGACGTTCAGCCGGTGAACCCGGGGCATGCCCTGGTGGTGCCGCGGCAGCATTTCGAGTCGTTTCTCGACCTCCCGGAAGAGCTGGGCCGTCACCTCTTTGACGTCGCGCTCCAGCTGGCGCCAGTGATTCGGCGCGTGTCAGGAGCCGAGGGGACGAATGTGATCGTCTCCAGCGGAGCTGCGGCCGGCCAGGACGTGGATCACTTCCATGTCCACGTGATACCGAGACGTGCCGGAGATGGCTTCGACGTACAACTGCCGTTTCCCGGGTCGCGCGTACCGGATCGGACCCAGTTGGACGCCATGGCGGCGCGAATCATCTCGGCGGTCCATGATCCCGCGCGCCGCCGCGAGGCGAAGGAACCGGCGACGCTCTGAGGACGTCCTGTCGGTGCCAGGCGGCGGTGCTAGTCGGAGGTGCCCGCGCGCAGGCGGGCAACCACCGCGCCGAGGCGCTGCGCCAGTTCGGCGAGCTGTGTTGCCGATTCGTTCAGCGCTTCCACGCCACCTTCCTGCTCGGTGATCGCGCTGGCCACCGCTTCGGTGTCGCCCGCCGCCCGTACGGCATCCTGCTCGGCGACGGTGAGCGAAGCTGACATGCGTTCCGAGCGTGCGGCACTGTCCCGCGCCGTCTCCACGATCCGAAGGCCAGCCCCGGCGACCGCCTCTGCTGCCGCGACGATTCGATCCAGCTCGCCCAGCCACCCACTGCTCGAATCGGCCACCTCCAGCACCTCGCTGCGCGTGCGCTCCATCAGCCGAACCACTCGCTCGAGCGCCAGACGCGTGTCGCGCACGGCGCGCTCCACGCCCTCCGCTTCGGTGGCGCTGCGGTCGGCCAGGACGCGAATCTCCTTCGCTACTACGGCGAATCCCCGCCCGTGAACGCCCGCTCGGGCAGCCTCTACCGCCGCGTTGAGCGCCAGCAACCCGGTCTGGTCCGCCAGGCCGGTGATGGTTCGGCCGAACTGCTGAACCGCGGTCGAGATTTCTCCCAGACGCGACATTTCCTGCGTGCTCTCCGCCACCACCGATGCGGCTGCCGTAAGACGCGACAGCGCCTCCGCCGTCGCCTGGCGCACGGCTCGCGCATCGCGGAGCATCTCGCCGCCGCGGGCGCTGGTAACGCCTCCCTCGGCCACGGTCGACGTGGCGGCTTCGTGCGCCGTACGAGCCTCGACCGCGCCTCGTGAAAGGGTTCGCGCCAGCACGCGCGATGTCTCCGCCAGACGCCGCGCGCTGGCGGCGCTTTCCTCCGACACCGCGTGCAGTTCCTGCGCGCTTGCGGTGATGGACTCGACGTGCGATGCCATCTGCTCGGAGGTGCCGAGCACCGGCTGCACCAGCGAGTCCAGGGAAAGCGAGAGCGCGAGCTGCGGGGATACGAAACCGAGTAGATCCGCGTCGTGCTCGCGGTACATCTCCTCGCGGTCGTGACGCACCGACCAGATTCCGATCATGCGGTCACCGAGCTTCAGGGGTACCAGTATCTCGGATCCCGTCTCGGTGCGCAGCATCCGCTGCTGCCGCGTGAGCGACAGATCGGTTACCGGCCGTCCAAGGCGCACCGCAAGACTGGCGAGCATCGAGCTTGCGGGAATGCGGTCACCTGGCGTGAAGCTCGGAGAAGTCTCCGCCACGATCACGAACTCGTGCGTTGCCGGATCGTATGTGGCCACGCCCATGTCCTGCCATGGTACGAGGCTGCGGGAGAGACGCTGTACGTCCGTAAAGGCTTTCGTCAGCTCGATGCGGGCGCTGATCGCATGTGAGAGAGTGTGAACGAGTACCAGGCTCTCGCCCGCGGAGCCGCGCCGCACGAGCCAGTGTGCCAGCACCGTGAGGCCGGCAAGTATGCCGAGCACGGCGAGACCGTCCGACGGCGTCCACTGTGCGTAGGAGACGTACAGCGTGGCCAGTCCAAGCACAGTGGCGAGAACCGCCACGGACAGCTCCCACCGAGCGGTCAAGCGGGGATCCACCCAGGCGATTGCCTGCGACAGCTTGAGCTGGAGATAGAAGGTGAAGTTCGTGCTTCCGACGAACAGCGCGATGAACAGTGCCAGCCGCCAGAGATTCTCGCCCACGAACGCGTCCGGCCCGGTGCTGCCGCCGAGCACGGCATAGACAGAACCGCTCACGACTCCGGCCGTAGCGATGTGCCCGGCGTTGCCGATGGCGTTCTTCATCGGCAGCCGGCGCAGAAAGCCGTCGCCAATGAAGCATCCCGCGGCGCACACGAGCGCGCCTGCCGCCCAGCCGAGCGCGATCACCGAGGCGATTCCGACGCCGACCACGAAGCTCGTGAACCCCTTGCCCGGGAGCGGGATGCCGAAGTACCGCGTTGCGGCACCGATGACGACGAGGAGCGCAGCCGCCAGCCAGGGGAATGGCTGAACGTAGTCCCCGGCGTAGATGCCGAGCGCCGATGCGAGGATGGCGAATGCGACGACGGCGCGGCGCACTGTCGTGTCCGCGTTCCTGTTGGAACTCGCTACCGTTTGCGGGGGGATCAACCCCGCCGCATCAGCGCCCATGCCGTCGGGCTCTCTCAGACTGGGAGGTGCGTGCGCCTAAGTGACGTGGGGTCACCAATATTCGACGATCAGGAGTAGAGGGCGGGCGGCTCTTGCGCGAACGGCACCACGCGTGCAATGGTGTGACGCGTGGCGCGCGGACGCGTCACTTCAGCAGGGGGAACATGATCGGCTATCGAACACGACACCGACAGCTGAAATGGGGGATCGGCGGCCCAAGGGGGGTCGACGGCCCGCGTTCCCCGAAACCACGAATGATGCCCAGCGCGGGAAGTGTTCCCGTCGCTGGGCGTCGTTCTTTCTTGGTGAGGTGCAATGTTGCGACATCGCCTTCCCCGAGTTACCCTCCCGCGGCAGTCAGTTCGGCGACAGCCGCGCCGAATCGTTCACTCGATGGCTCGCGAGCGGAAGCGGGCCCTCAAGCGCGCAATGATGCGCGACTGCTGCCGCCGCTGCGTCTATTGCGGCCACCCTATCGAGATGGGCGAGGCGACGATCGACCACGTACAACCCCTCGCGCACGGTGGAGCAGACGTTCCGGGCAACCTCGTGGTAGCCTGCGGACCGTGTAATCGCCTCAAGGGCGACCTGCTCCCGCACGAGTTCTTCATTCGGCATCCTTGGGCTGGCCTCAATTTTCTTTCCTACGCCCGAGTGGTACACCGCGCGCTCAAGCGTAACGCGCGGCGGGCCGTGAGCCTGGCAATGGCGGCCTGACGGCCCGGGCCGGGGCCGGGACCAGGTGCTGTCTGGCGCCGCACGGGGAGGCGACTGCTGGTCCCGTGGAGCCAGCCAACGGCCCGGGCCGCTGTTCTTGAGTTCCGTTGCGCGCTTTCCGGCCAATCGTCAACGGATGGGACCCATCCGCGACCCAAGATGTCGTGGAGGCAATGCTGTACCCAGCACGGTCCGTCGAACCTGCAACCGCGCGCCCCGATGTCCTCGCGTCCTCCCGTCGACTGTCCGCACGAGATCCGTCCGGGTACGGTCACCTGCCTGTATTGCTCGCGGGATGCACGCGAGGCAGCTCGCATCCGCATGCAGCGCGTCGCTGTGCGCACGATGGCCATCGGCGTAGTCGTCATGCTGCTCGTGCTGGGTGGCAGCGCCGCGCGCGATGCGTTCAACGAACGATCGGGCGCGGCCAGGGACAACACGGTACAGGCCGCCGAGCTGCCGGGCTCCGCCGTAGCCCCACCGGAAGAGTTGGAGGCGGCGACACGCCCCAAAACCAAGGCCGCGCCGCCGATCGTCCCTGTCGTCAAGCCTGGCGCCACCGAACTGGGTGAAGGGTTCCGCGCTCTCCGGGACGGCAACGTGGTGACGGTCCAGTTCGACGTTCCGCTACTGCGCACGCGCCGGGCGGAGAAATTCGAGCGTTGGGTTCGCACGCTCCTGCCGCGCCTCTACGGCCCGGTTGCCGATACGCTGCTTGCCGGCGTCCCCATGGGAGAGCTGACCGCCGCTGGCGACTTGCTGACCGACCTGCCGGCGCGCGGCATTCACCTTCCCGCCATCGGAGATCCGGTGCTGTCGCTCTGGCCGGAGACGCGACCAGGAAGCGAGGGACCGCTGGTCATCGCCTTCCGTGTGGAGCCGCGGCGCTAGGGAGCCGATTACTCGTCGAGATCTGTCACGACGATCAGTAGTCGACCGGCCGCAGGTAGCTCTCACCAATAGCGGTGGCACTCATTATCGCGACGGTCGGCAGCCTGCGCTTCCAGTGCGTGCCATCCAGACGGCGCCGGACCGTCTCCACTTCCTCCGCCGTGAAGCCGGCGCGCGCGACCGACGCGGGCGGGAATCCGCTCAGCAGCAAGTGCAGAATGGCATCCGCCTGGGGATAGCTGATACCCAGGTCCTCTTCATCCGTCTGCCCGAGAATCAGATCCGCGGTCGCCGGCTTTTCGACAATCACGGACGGGACACCGAGATGCTTCGCCAGCGCCCACACCTGCGTCTTGAACAGATCTCCAATCGGGTTGACGGGTGGGGAGTCATCGGCGTGCCAGGTGAAGTACCCCATCAGTCGCTCGCTCTTGTTGCCCGTGCCCAGCGGAATGGCGCGGTATGCGACGGACAGATCAAACAGCGCGACCATTCGCACACGGGCCATCACGTTGCCGCGCCGATTCGCTCCGGCCTCCGGCTCGTTCTGGAGATATCCATCAACCGCTGCCGAGATGTCGAGCGTTCGCTCCTGAATCCCCAGATCCGCGATCAGCAGTCCCGCGTGGTCGAGGCTCTCGGTGCTGGACGTGCGATAAGGCAGTCGCAGGCCGATCACGTTCTGCGGTCCGAGCGCCCGCGCCGCCAGGTGCGCCGTGACCGCCGAGTCCACACCTCCGGAAAGTGCCACGATGCACTTTGTGAATCCGCGCTGCCGCATCTCGTCCCGAAGGAAGCTCACCAGCCACTGCTCGACCAGAGACGGGTCTATCTCGAGCGAACGAAGAGCGAATGCGATCGGATCTTCGGCAACCGCCACCGGCAACTCGCCGGCGTGAGCCGCGGACGCTGCCGGATGCACAAGCGCGTCCTCGGCATGCGCATCCGCCGGGTCGAATCGCGCCGCTGGAGCGACCCCGCCGCCGATGCCGCCGAGGTTCGCGAGCAGGTGCGGCATGGCCGTTCGCAGGTCCGACAGCAGTGGCATGTCGGCGCGTGCGCGCGTGATGTCCGACATGTCGAGCGGAACAACCAGCAGCTCCTCACGCCACAGCGATGTACGCGCGCGGATCTCGCCATTGGGCCCGACCACCAGCGAGCCCCCCGCGAACACCTTGCCGCCCTCTTCCCCCACCAGATTTGCGAGCACGGTATAGACGCCGTGCTCCTCGGCGATGTCGCGGATCAGTCGCTCCCATCGCGCTACGCTACCCGGCCCCGGCACCGCATCGTCGCGAGGCGTGGTACCTCGCGCCGGGGCGGCGCAGCAGACGAAAATCACCTGCGCCTCGTCGAGCGCCGCGATCGTTCCGGACAGCGAATGCCACGCATCCTCGCAAACGAGCATGGCTGCTCTTCCCGATGGTGTGTCGAAGGCGCGAATCTCATGTCCCCGCTCGACGAACCGCTCCTCGTCGAACAGGCCATAGGTGGGCAGGAAGTTCTTGCGATGCACATGACGGATCACAGGGCCGCCTTCGCCGAGGGAAACGTACATCGCACTGTTGTGATGAGTTTCGCGCCAGCGCTCGTAGAAGCCGACAACTACATCCAGCGGTTGCGTGCCGCCAGTCGCCTCGTCGTACGCGCGAGCGAGGTCGCGCGCCAGCGTTCCGGCGGTGACGGCTACCTCGCGAACGCCCCCTTCCAGGAAGTAACCGGACAGAGCGGTTTCAGGGAGATGGAGCACGTCAGGCCGAGGGTCGAGCGCCGCGGCCTGTGAGAACAACGCGCTGATGCGCGCGAGGCTCGCGTGGTAGTCGCCTTTGACCGGAGTTATCTGGGCGACCGCGAGCCGGATCTGGGGAGGCATGCCGGAAAGTTGGCGCCGCGGGGTCGGGGAAGGGAGGGGTGGGGGTGGGGTGATCTCTCGGCTCGCGCGGGGGTATATCTCTGAACGTGCTTACCACAACCCAACCGGCAGGCGGGATGACCGTTGCCTTCGGGCCGCTCGCGGCGTTCGCGCTCGCGTGGCGGCGCAGAGGACTCACCATGCTCCTGGTGGCGCTCCTGATCGGAGCGCCGACGGCCGTCGTGACCGCGCTGGAGGCGCAGGCCGCGACCCAGGTGCCGGCCGAGCCATGGCGCCTGATACAGCCGCCGCAATCCTCCGTCGTGTTTGCGCGCGACGGATCGCCGATCGGGCAGATCGGCCAGCAATGGCGCACGTCCATCTCCATTCGAACGCTTCCCGCGCACGTGCCCCAGGCGTTCGTGGCCATCGAGGATCATCGTTTCTATCAGCACGATGGCGTGGACGTCGTCGGAATCGCGGGAGCGCTGCGGGACAACATCATGGGCAGTCGCCGCGGAGCCAGCACGATAACGCAGCAACTCGTCGGTAACATGCACCCCGACGTTATCGATCGCACCGACAGAAGCCTCGGGCGCAAGCTCCGCGAGCAGCAGGCGGCTCGCGAGATGGAGAAGCGCTACACGAAGCAGCAGATCCTGGAAGCGTATCTCAATCAGATCTCGTTCGGTCGCAACTTCTACGGCATCGAGACGGCAGCGCGCCATTACTTCGGAAAGCCGGCAGCGCGGCTGACGCTCGCGGAGGCCGCCACGCTCGCCGGCGTAGTGCAGGGGCCGGCACTCTATGACCCGGTACGTCACCCCGACCGGGCACGCGCCCGGCGCAATGTCGTGCTCGACCGAATGGCACAGCTCGGCTACATCGAAGAACCGGCGGCCTCTGCCGCCAAGCGGGAGCCGCTACGCACCGCGCCCGATTTGGGGATGTCCGCGGCCGCGCCATATCTGGTGGATCTCGTGCGCCGTCAGGCGGAGCGAGAGGGAATCCCGGTGGGAGACGGCGGCTATCGCATCCATACCACCATCGATCCGGGCATGCAGCTGTCGGCGGTACAGGCGCTGGAGCAAGGTGTGCGGCGCATCGAGGCTTCCTCCGGCTACCGGCACCCGACCCGGGCCAATCGGGCGCGCGGAAGCACCGACTATCTCCAGGGCGCCGTAGTGGCCATCGACGCGAGCTCCGGCGAGATCCTCGCGCTCGCCGGCGGACGTGACTATGCCGAGTCGCCGTACAACCGTGCCGTTACCGCCATGCGCCAGCCGGGCTCGGCGTTCAAGCCATTCGTGTTCGCGGCGGCGATCGCGGACAGCATGCCCGCCAATGAGATGCTGGCGGATACGGCGATCACGATCCGCCTGCCGAACGGGACGTTCTACGCTCCCGAGAACGCAGACCGCCGCTTCGCGGGACCACTGACGATGCGTGAGGCGCTTTCGCGGTCGCGAAACACTACCGCGGTGGAGTTGGGCCAGCGTGTCGGAATGGAATCGGTGATCGCCACTGCGCGTCGTCTCGGGATCGACACGCCCATCTCCCCGTATCCCGCCAGCGCGATCGGTGCGTCGGAGGTTCGGCTGCTCGATCTGGTGGGCGCGTACTCCGCCTTCGCGAACCTGGGCGGGCGCGTCGAGGCGCAGGCGATTCGCCGGATCGAAGATCGGCAGGGGCGCGCGGTCTACGCTCCTGTTGCGCAGGCGCCGCAGTTCGTGCTCGATCCAAGGGTGGCGTTCATCGTTCGGGACATGCTGCGTGATGCCGCTGAGCGCGGCACCGGGACCGCCGCTCGCAGTGCGGTGCCTGCTCACGTACCAGTTGCCGGCAAGACGGGTACGACCAACGACAACGCGGACGTGTGGTTTGTAGGGATGACCCCGGAAGTCGTTGCCGGGGTGTGGCTTGGCTTTGACAGGCCGAGGACGATCACGTCCGGCGCGGGAGGTGGGACACTCGCCGCACCGATCTGGGGCGAGATGGTCGGAAATTTTTATAGTGAAAGGACTTCCGGCCAGTGGAACCCTCCGGCCGGCCTCGTTGCACTGGAGCTCGACAGGGAGACTGGAGAGCTGGCCACGGAAGAAACGCCCACACCACGAAGGCACGTTGAGTATTTTGTCGAAGGCACCGAGCCCGGTGCGCTGACGGTCGACCCTTGGAAGCTATTTCGCTGGGGACCGGTGGGATTCTAGCCGTTGCGGCGCGCACTGATCTTGCGACTGTGCGCTATTTCGAGTGGAGTCGTGAGGCGATGGTGCCTCGTGGAGTGAGCCCGCGAGCGGTTCAGACAGGGGGGAACATGCACTCGACTGCCGACCTGGAGCCGAAGGCTGATCGTGCGCCGAAGAAGCCGTACGTGCGCCCAGAGGTGACGGAGTACGCGCCGCTTACGGATCTCACGCTGATCTCGCCCTGCCCGCCGCTGCCCTGCTGAGTTAAGCGCGCACGCGGCGGGCCCGTCCACTATCGGGTCGCCGCCGCCTCTTCCTCGGCTTCCTCCATGATGGTCTTGGAGGTCTCCACCTCACGCGGCGCTGGCATGAGCGCGATGTCGAACACGTCGTCTACCGAGTCGACGCAGTGGAAGATGAGCGATTCCCGGACATCCTCGGGAATGTCCTCGATGTCACCTTCATTCTCCTTGGGGAGGATGACGTGCTTGATCCCGGCGCGGTGCGCGCCCAGCACCTTCTCCTTGACGCCGCCGATTGGCAGCACCCTGCCGCGGAGCGTCATCTCACCCGTCATGGCGACATCCTTGCGCACCGGCCGCCCCGACATCGCCGACACGAGCGCCGTGGACATCGTCACGCCGGCCGAGGGGCCATCCTTCGGGATCGCCCCCGCCGGTACGTGAACGTGCACCTCGATGTTGCCGAGCCGGTCGTCGGGGATTTGCAGCGATGAGGCATGTGTGGCGGCGTATGTCAGCGAAGCCCGCGCAGACTCCTTCATCACATCGCCCAGCTGGCCGGTGAGGATCAACGACACGTTTCCGAGACCGCCCACCTGGGTCTGCAAGTCCTGTTGCGGCAACCCATACAGCCGCCGGATGGCTGCCTCCACGAACATGATGTCGCCGCCGGCGGGCGTGTAGTACATCCCCGTCGCCACGCCGATCTCGTTCTCCTCGGCGGCGCGCTCTGGGCGCACCTTTGGCCGTCCGAGCAGCTCACGCACGGTCTCACCGGTGAGATGAAGGTCCATCTCCTCGCCGGCGGCGAGCTTTCGCGCGACCTTGCGCGCTACCGCTCCAACCTGCCGTTCGAGCTGCCGGACGCCGCTCTCCCGCGTGTAGTTGGTCACAACCGTCATCACGGCATCGTCAGAAAAGGTGAGGGCGCGATCCTGGAGTCCTGCTTCCTCGAGCTGGCGCGGAATCAGGTACTTCTTTGCGATCTCCGCCTTCTCGCGCTCCGTGTAGCCGGAGAATTCCACCATCTCCATTCGATCGTACAGCGGTCCGGGGATGTTCTGGACGAAGTTGGCGGTGGCGATGAACAGCACCTCACTCAGATCGAACGGGATGTTGAGGTAGTGATCGGTGAAGGTGTCGTTCTGTGCCGGATCCAGCACCTCCAGCAGAGCCGCCGAGGGGTCACCCTGGAAGGAGACGCCCAGCTTGTCGACCTCATCCAGCAGGAAGACCGGGTTTTTTGTGCCGGCCTGCTTCATCCCCTGAATGATCCGACCCGGCATGGCGCCGACATAGGTGCGGCGGTGCCCGCGAATGTCCGCCTCGTCGCGAGCGCCGCCGAGCGCAACGCGCACATACTCGCGGCCGAGTGAGCGCGCGATGGATTTCGCGATCGACGTCTTGCCGACACCCGGCGGGCCGATGAAGAGGAGGATCGGGCCCTTGGCCATCGCGCGCGCCTTTGCTTCTCGCTTGTCAGTGATGCGGCGCCCGTCGTCGTCGGACTGCCCGAGAGTTGGGACGGCATCGTCGCGATTGCCCCGAAGCTTGGCGGCGGGGTATTCGCCCGTTCGCTCCAGCTCCTGCTCGAGCTGCTGTGCGCGGAGCTGGCGCACCGCGAGAAACTCGAGCACCCGGTCCTTGACGTCGGGCAATCCGTAGTGATCCTCGTCGAGCACCTGCTCGCCGTGCCTGGAGTCGAGGTTGTCATCGGAGCGCGTGTTCCACGGCAGCTCGGCGATCCACTCCAGATAGGTGCGAATTACCTGTGCCTCCATCGACTCCCGTCCGGCACGCTCCAGGCGCCCCAGCTCACGCTCCACTTCCTGCCGCGCCGGAGCGGGGAGCTCGAGCTTCATGAGCTTTTCCCGCAGCTCCTCCACCTCGCGGGTCTGGTCATCGTCGCCGAGCTCCTTCTGGATCGCCTTGAGCTGTTCGCGCAGGTACATCTCCCGCTGGCGCTGCCCAAGCTCTTCCTGGACCTGTGACTTGATCTCCTCCTGCGCCTCGAGGAGGCCGATCTGCCGCTGCACGTGCACCAGCACGCGGCGCAGCCGCTCCTCCACGCTGAGCGTTTCCAGGAGTCCCTGCTTTTCGGGCACCGAGAGCTCGATGTATCCTGCCACGAGATCGGCGAAGCGGCCCGGCTCGGTTACGGAATCGAGGACCTGGTGCACCACCTCTTCGGGGAGCCCGCGCTTCTCGCCCAGCTCGGCAGCGCGCTCGCGCGTCTCCTTGTGCAGCGCCTCAAAGGCCGGATCCTGCTCGTCCGCCGGATTCATTTCCGCCACCGGGATCACGATGGCGCGCAGAAAGTTGTCGGCGGGATCGTACTGAAGCGCTGTTGCCCGCTGCTCTCCCTGAAGGAGAAGCTGCACGCCGCCCAACCCGCGCTGCACCTGGCCAATGCGGGCGATCACACCCATGGAGTAAAGAATGTCCGGTGTGGGCTCGTCCGCGTTATCGCGCTGCGCGACCGCGAACACGAGGCGATCCGTCTTCAGGGCGGCTTCGATTGCCCGCAGCGTACCCGGCCGGCCGGCCGCGATAGGCGCCGTCAGCCCCGGAAAGATCACCGTCCCCCTGAGGGGGAGGACGGGAAGACTCTGTCGTTCGGCCATGTCGTCTCTTTCGTCTACGGTAAGCGCGCGCCAAGGTGGCGTATCGCAGTGCGGAATGAGCGTCGTCCCGCACGCTCCATTCCAGCTTTCCGGGGACCGCCTTCGGCATGCCTGGCTGACCGGATCACGTTGTCGCCGCCAGAGATACGGTTCATTACGGCAAGAAGTCCGGCGCCTGCGTCATCGTTCCCCTCTGCGTGCGACCACATGACATACGCCGGATCGGCGTAGTCTGCAACTTTCGGTGGCCGGTGTGACGTAGTGTCATTGTCACACGGGCGCGTTGTCCTTTTCAGGATGCCTATCCCGTGCTACACTAAAGGATTAGCCCCCAGGAGCCTGTGAAGTTGCCGGACCCGATCACCCTCTCATCGGACGCGGAGCTGCGCGCCCGCGTAGATCGTGCGCTCGCAGCCCACTACGAGATCGATCGCGAGATCGGCCGTGGTGGGATGGGCATCGTCTATCGCGCGCGCGACCGCAGGCTGAAGCGCGTGGTGGCGGTCAAGCTCCTCCCGCCGGAGCTCGCCTTCCGCGAGGAGATCCGCACCCGCTTCCTGCGAGAGGCCGAGACGGCGGCGCAGCTCTCGCACCCGCACATCGTTCCGATCTACAGCGTTGATGAGCGGGATGGGCTCGTCTTCTTCGTGATGGCGTGCGTGGATGGGCTCACGCTCGCGCGAGCGCTTCACGAAACCGGACCGATGGATCCGCAAGAAGTACGGCGACTGCTGATCGGCGTGGCCGAGGCGCTCGCCTATGCGCATGCGCGAGGCGTGGTCCACCGGGACATCAAGCCGGACAACATCCTGATCGATGGCGAAAGCGGACGTCCGATGGTGACCGACTTCGGGATCGCGCGCGCCGTGATGGAGAGCGACTCGCGCCTCACGGCCACTGGCGTGGCCATCGGCACGCCAGCCTACATGTCGCCCGAGCAGGCGGCTGGCGACCGGCAGATAGATGGGAGAAGCGATCTCTACTCGGTGGGCATACTTGCCTACCAGATGCTCTCCGGGGAGCTGCCGTTCACGGCTACGAACACGCCCACGATGCTGATGAAGCATCTGACGGAACGGCCGGTCCCCATCGACCAGAAGCGGACCGACATTCCGCCGGATCTGGCGCGGACGATCATGACGCTGCTGGAGAAGGAGCCGGAGTCGCGGTTCCCCGATGCCACCGCGCTGGTGCTCGCGCTTCAGCAGGATCCCAGGGCGGTCTATCCGTCGCCGCGCGAGGAACCCGCATCCGCGCAGCTTCCGGTGCCCCAGCGTACGAGGTCGCCGGCGCAATCGCGCTCTGAAGAGGTGACGCTGGAGAACCGCGAACCCTCGGTGGAGGAGATCGCCCGCTGGTCAGCGCCTCAGGTGGAAGAATTCCGGCGGAAGTTCGCCTACTTCGCGGCGGTCAATTCTGTCATCATCGTCACGTCCATCCTGACCGACACGGGGCTGTACTTCATCACCGTCATCTGGGCGATGTTCCTGGCTGCTCGCTACGCCAGCCTCTGGTCGGCCGGCTACGACTGGCGTGACGTATTCCGGCAGACCCGCGATCGGACGCTGACCGACGTGGCAAACGAGGTGGTGGACGAGGTCAAGACCGTTTTCGGGAACGATGAGGAGAAGAAGCGCGAGCTCAAGAAGCGACGGAAGCGGGCTCGCACGCGAGAGCTTGCCGCGCCCAAACGGGGCGCGCTTCAGCCGGCGCTGACCGGAGTGGATCTTGGCGCCCACGCGGAAACGGTGCGGCAGGCCACGCAGAACCGCGGTGAGGTACACCGTCTTGTGGATGCGCTCCCGAAAAACGAGCGCGCCCTGGTGATGGACATTCCCGGAGCCGCGGACGCGCTTCACCGTCGCGTGGAAAGCCTCGCCCTTACGCTGGTGGAGATCGATCGGAGCGGCTCGGGGAGCGCCGCAGCCGACCTCGATTCGCAGATCCGCCAACTGGAAGCGCAGGCCAACCCGCTCGACCGTGCGGCGAGCGAGGATCGGGTGCGGCGCCTGGCAATGCTGAAACGGCAGCGCCGTTCCGTGGCGCATGCGGCAGACCGTCGGGCAGAGGTTTCGGCGAAGCTGGAAAGCTGTGCGCTGGCGCTGCAGAGTCTCAGGCTGGACGTCCTGCGTCTGCGTGCGGGCACGGTGGCAACACAGACCGAGCACATAACACTCCTCACCGAGCGCGCGCGCGATCTGGCCGAGGACGTGGACGCGGTGCTCGCCGGAGGCAGTGCCGGTGAGGCACGCGCCGCGGCGACCGGCCGTCGCGGCAGCATGTGAGTGACTTCCTCCGCGACCGCCTGATCGTGGCGGTCGGCGACGCATACGACATCGGCGACGAAGTCGGGCGCGGCGGTGTAGCCGTCGTTTACCGGGCGATGGACCTGCGACTGCGTCGCGAGGTCGCGATCAAGGTACTGCCTCCGGAGCTGGCATTCCGCGCCGACGTGCGCACGCGCTTCCTGCGCGAGGCCGAGACGGCCGCCCAGCTATCGCACCCGCACATCGTCCCCATCTACAGCGTGGACGAGCGCGACGGTGTCGTCTACTTCGTGATGCAGCTCATCCACGGCGAGAGCCTGGCGGAGCGCCTTTCCCGCGAGCCGCGTCTCCCCTTCGATGTCGCGCGGCGCATTCTGTCCGAGGTGGGGGATGCACTCGATTTCGCACATGCGCGTGGAGTGGTGCATCGCGATATCAAACCCGACAACATCCTCATTGACAGGGAGTCGGGACGCTCGCTGGTAACGGACTACGGCATTGCGCGCGCCGCGGAGACGGAAGCGCGGCTCACCGTGACCGGTGTGGCGATGGGTACGCCCACATACATGTCGCCGGAGCAGGCGCTGGGCGAGCGTGAGCTGGACGGGCGCAGCGACATCTACTCGCTGGGTGTCGTCGGCTATCAGATGCTCGCCGGCGTGCCGCCCTTCCGCGCCAGCAACACGCCGTCGATGTTGATGAAGCACATCAACGAGCTGCCCGCTCCCGTGCGGTCGCTCCGTGCGGACGTACCGGCGGATCTGGAGCGCGTAGTGGGGCGCGCCCTGGCGAAACGGCCGGAGGATCGATGGCAACGCGCTTCGGAGATTCGAGCGGTCCTGGAAGGGCGGCCAATCGTACCGGCGCCCTCGTACCGGATCGCCGGCGACGAGCCCGAGCGTACATGGCCAGAGCCGGCGCGCGCCGGCGAGTACGCGGCCGCGTCGCGCCCACCTGTAACTGTTCACCCCCCGCAGGTTCCCGCACCTCTCACTACACCACCGAAGCCGGTACCCGCCGCGGAACGGAAGCCAGCCGAAAAGAGAAGGAAGCAGCACAGTATCGAAACGTTCGCGGCGAAGCCGATGGATCAGAAGCTTCGTCTCTTTCGTGCACAGGCTGCGGGTAGTGCCGGCACCATCGGCGCCCTGGCGACCGTGAACCTGCTGACATCGCCGGAGTTTCTCTGGTTCATCTTTCCCGGGGTGTTCATGATCATAGGCGTGCTGCAGCGAGGCGCGGTGCTGTGGGGGGACGGTGTTCGACTAAAGGAGATGTTCCGGGGCCGGCCGGCGCCGTCAGAGCCATCGCTGCCCAAGCTGCCGCCAATAGAGGAGGGAGCCATGAAGCTCGTGGCCGCCGAAGTCCTTGCCGGAGCACAGGGTGCGGCGGTGCGTCGCGCTGTCACCAACCAGATCGGGATCGAGGCGATCATACGCACTATCGGGGATGCGGACCGGGCTCTCATTCCTGACGTGCTGCCTACCGTGCGTTCGCTGGTGAACAGGGTGGCGGCTCTGGCGCAGATGCTCCACCAGCTGGAACACGAGATCTCGCCGGAGCTGCTGGTCCGCATTGACGAGCGGGTGGCGGCCGTTGAGCGTGAGCCCGCTGGTGCGGCGGATCGCGAGCGTCGTTTGGGGCTCCTGCGCAGACAGCGGGCGACGCTCGACGAGCTCATGGCTCGCCGCGATCGCGTGGGCGCAAAGCTGGAGAGCGCCGTGATCGCGCTCGACAACCTGAGGTACGATCTCCTCAAGCTCAGATCGTCCGGAATTCAGGGCGGGCTCCACGATGTAAACAACGCGACCATGGAGGCGCGCGCCCTCTCGCGCGACATCGGTCACGCCCTTGATGCGGTGGAGGAGGTGCGGGGTCTTTAGGAGTTAGGGGCGGAGGTCGCGACCGTCCCACCGTGCCGGCCAATCCCGACAAACCTTGACGGGATTCCACGGCTTCCGTATCATTCCCGCGCTCTCAAGTTGAGAATCATTCTCAATCAGCCTTGGACGGGTTGCGGAGGGGCACTCCGGTCCGTCCCGGTTTCGACACCCGTCTCCGCCTATGTGCGCTCGCTGTCAGCGCTTGCTGCTCTTCCTCCTCCGTTCGGTGTTCATCGCTCCCGCCGTTCTCTCGGCCCAGACTACCGGTGCCCTCGAGGGGACGGTTCAGTTTGTCGGTCAGAACACACCGGTAGCCGGCGCGACCGTGGTGCTGGTTGGTACGCGGCTCGGTGCGGTCACTGGTGCGGACGGCGCGTTTCGGATCACGGGCGTGCCCGCCGGCCGCTATGCCGTAGAGGCGTACCGCCTGGATGCCAGCGTCCAG
Organism: uncultured Gemmatimonadaceae bacterium; assembly: GCA_964636485.1. Classification (GTDB taxonomy): domain Bacteria; phylum Gemmatimonadota; class Gemmatimonadetes; order Gemmatimonadales; family Gemmatimonadaceae; genus CAYXRS01. The sequence continues at coordinate 10,110 of CAZWSO010000016.1, read as the reverse complement.
CGCGTGGAGGCGGTGGTTCGTGCGCGCGACACGACGAGGCTCCTACTGGTGCTCGCGAGCGCGCCGGCCGAGCTCGTGGGAATCCATGTCATCGGCGTGCGAAGCAGCGCACTGGCCCGTGTGCCGGGTTCGGCATCGGTGGTGGCCCGCGAACAGTTGCGCGTCCAGCAGCCGCTGTCTGCCAATGAAGTGCTCCGGCGCCTGCCCGGCGTGAACCTCCAGGAGGAAGAGGGGGCCGGCCTGCGCGCTAACATCGGCATTCGTGGCCTCGACCCCGACCGGAGCCGCACCGTGCTCGTTCTCGAGGATGGCGTTCCGGTGGCGCTCGCGCCCTACGGTGAGCCCGAGCTGTACTACTCCCCGCCCATCGACCGCATGGATCGTGTGGAGGTAGTGAAGGGGAGTGGCTCCATCCTGTTCGGACCGCAGACCATTGGGGGCGTGATCAACTACGTCACCGCCGACCCGCCGGCAACGCCGCAGGTGCGCCTGCAGCTGCAGGGCGGGACGGGCGCAGCCTTCGTTGCCAAGGGGCTCTACGGCGGAACGTGGGGCCCGCTGCGAGGGTCGGTGGGTGCGCTGCGCAGGCAGGCCAGCAACCTCAACGGACTGGAGTACCACATCAGCGACGTTACCGCCAAGGGCGCGATCGGCGGCAACTTCGGTGACTTCGGCCTCAAGCTGAGCGCCTACAATGAGCGGTCGAACGCCACCTACGTTGGACTCACAGACTCGCTCTTCCGGCATGCGCCGCACAGACATCCGCAGCCCGACGACGATTTGATGATCCGGCGATACGCCCTTACCGGCACGCACGACATCGTGCTGCGTGGCGCCACTTCGCTGCGCACCAGCGTCTACGCATACCACACGGCCCGCGACTGGGAGCGACGCGACTACACCTACAGCAGCAGCGGCAATGCGCACGTGTTCGCCAACACCACGGGGAGCCGGAATCGCGCCTTCGATGTTGTTGGAGTGGAACCGCGCCTCAAGTCATCGTGGAGCGTACGCGGCTTGCGCAGCGACATCGATGCCGGAGTTCGCGTCCACCGGGAACGTGCCCGCGACGAACACATCAACGGCGACCTCGAGACGGGCGAGCGCTTGGCGCGCGATGTCGAGCTTCGCCATGGCAGCGCCGTGTCCGCGTTCGTGCAGAACCGATTCTTCCTGAACGATGAGCTTCAGGTCACCCCGGGACTTCGCGCCGAGCGATTCGATTACGACCGGCGCGTGCTGCGCACGCGCGTGCGTCGCGTGGGCGAGGGGGGCGTCGTGACCCGTGTTCCGGAGGACGTCAACCTTCCACCTCAAGGGGACGCAGTGGCCGAGCTCATCCCGGGTATCGGTGCGGCCTGGTCTCCGAGCGTGCTGGTCACGGTTTTTGCCGGCGCCCACCGTGGCTTCTCGCCGCCGCGCACCAAGGACGCCCTCGTCTATCTGGACTCTGTTCGCACTACGGATCAGCAGGTGCCTGAGCTCGTCTCGCTTCAGCTCGATGCCGAGCGGAGCTGGAACTACGAGCTTGGCACCCGGGTATCGCCCACCCCGTTTCTCCAGCTGGAGGTCACGGCGTTCTATCTCGCGTTCGGCAATCAGATCATTCAGCCGTCGGCCTCGCGCGGCACGCCCGAGCACGTCCGCCTCGCCAATCAGGGGGAAACGCAGCATCGAGGGATCGAAGCAGCCGCGGCAGTGGACATTGGCCGTCTTCTCCAGCACCCGTACTCGTTCACCGCCAGCGTCAACTATACGACGGTTAGCTCGCGATTCTCCCACGACCGCTTCATCGTGCGCGCGGCCGGCGACACCGTGAACGTGAAGGGGAGTCGCCTGCCCTATGCACCGCGCGAGCTGCTGAACGCCGCGCTCACCTTCGAGCATCCGGCGGGGCTCATGCTCCGCGTTGATGGCAGCTGGGTGGGTGAGCAGTTCTCCGACCTGTTCGAGACGCGCGCCGGTTCCGCCAACGGCCGCACGGGCCTTATCCCGGGTCACCGCGTGCTCGACCTGAGCGCGCGCTATGCCATTCCGACTCTCGGCGGCGCGGCGGTTCTGGCGAGCGTGAAGAACGTGCTGGGCGAAACTTATATAGTCTCGCGGCGCCCGGAGGGGATCAAGCCGAGTGTGCCGCGGCTCGCGATGGTTGGGGTGAGCTGGGGGTACTGAAGCGACCTCAGTTCCCAAACCTCGCCAGTGCCGACTGGTAGCTGTCGACCACCTGCGGCAGGTATTTGGATACCGGTGTGTACTCCAGCTCCAGCGTGTGGCGAGCGTGAGAGCCATCCACCCGGAATCCGATGGCGCCGAAGCGGGCCTCGTCGGCGGTGACGGGTGGACGAATGCCTTTTAGGGCGAGGGGGCGGGAGAGCGTAGCGCCGAGCCGTGCTACCTGATTGGGCAGGCCGAAAGGTGCCGGGCGCCGAGCCAGCTTGGAAACGACGGTGAGGAGCTCCCGTGGCGACATGGTGGCGCCGTTGACGATGTAGCGTGTCCCGCTCTCACCGCGGTCGCAGGCGAGCATGAGGCCTTTGGCCGCGTCCTGCACGCTCACCCAGCCCATGGGAGCATCGAATGCGAACCAGCTGCGGCGCGCCAGGAAACGCGTGAGCAGCCGCCCGGTCCAGCCGGTGTCCCCGGTGGCTAGTATGAGCCCGGGATTTACAACCACCACTTCGATCCCCTTGGCGCATCCCGAGAGGGCCAAGCGTTCGGCCGTGAGGAGGGAGCGCTCCAGCGCGGTGAACGTGTGCCCGCGGTGCTGCGTGAACTCGTCGCCCTGCGACCCCGGCAGCTCACCGATGGTGATTGCCGAGGAGCAGACGACGACGCGACTGACGCCGGCGCTGATCGCCGCGGCCATTACGTTTCGGGTACCGACGCAGTTCACGCGCTCGTAGGCGTTGTCGGTGGACCAGAAATCGAAGAAGCGCGCGAGGTGGAACACCACATCGCAGCCCTGCATTCCCTCGGCCAGCGTGCGCGGATTGTTCAGGTCGGCGCGCAGCGGAACGGCGCGCATCTTCTCGAGGGCGGTCACGCCGCCGCGGCGGCGCACCTGACCAATCACTCCGTCGCCGCGCGACATGAGACGATCCGTCAGAATGCGTCCCAGGGGGCTGGCGGCGCCAGTCACGAACACTCGCACTTGATGCTCCGGGGGCGGGTAGCGTGGGAGCCGGCCCGAACTCTGGCCGTAGCTATGGTAGGACCGGTGACCGGCGGGTATCGTCACGTGCTGCAACGGAATGCATCACCCGTGCGCTGGCAGGCGCACGCCGCTGCCGTACTGCCACCGCCACACGGCGTCGTCCCCTGAAATAACCGGACAGGAGCTCCGGTACGCCTGCCCACTTCCACACCGGCGGTGCACGCAGGCATTCTTTCGTTTCCCTCACTTCGGAGCGAGGCTCTGATGCGTCTGCTGACGACCGTCTTCGCCGCAATGATTGTCACCTATCCCTTTGCGGCGCCCGCACAGCGCACCGGAAATGTGCCGACGCCTGCCGAGCATCTCGGCTTTGAGCCCGGCACGGACCGCCGACTGCCGTCATGGTCGCAGGTGCGGGGCTACTTTGTCACGCTCGATCAGTCGAGCCCCCGCATCCAGCTTCGCACGCTGGGCAGGACGACCATGGGGCGGCCGTTCATCGCCGCGTTCATCGCGGATTCAGCGGTGCTTGCGCACCTGCCGCGCTATCGTGACATCCAGCAGCGGCTGGCCGACCCGCGGCGCACGAATCCCGCGGAGCGCGCTCGGCTTTCCGAGGAGGGTAGAGTGGTCGTGCTCGTCACCTCGAGCATCCATTCTACCGAGGTGGGAGCGATCCTCACGCCGATGGTGCTGGCGCACCGACTCGTGACGAGCGAGGACCCAGAAGCGCGCTCCATTCGGGCGAACGCGATAACGATCCTCGTTCCGTCGCTCAACCCCGACGGAGTCGACATTGTGACGCAGTGGTATGCGTCCACTCTCGGTATGCCATGGGAGGGGAGCGGGCCGCCGGTGCTCTATCACAAGTACACCGGACACGACAACAACCGTGACTGGTACGCGTTCACGCAGGTGGAAACGCGGCTGACGATCGATTCGCTGCACAATGTGTGGAAGCCACAGATCGTGAACGACATTCACCAGCAGCAGTCGTTTGGTTCCCGCCTCTTCATCCCTCCCTACATGGATCCCATCGAGCCGAATGTGGATCCGCTGATCGTGGCCGGCGTCAACGCGATGGGAATGTCGATGGCGTGGCGGCTGACGGCCGAAGGGAAAACGGGCATCGCGGTGAATGCCTCGTATGATGCCTGGACGCCGGCGCGCTCCTACCAGCACTACCACGGCGGAATCCGGATCCTCACCGAAACGGCAAGCGCGCGGATGGCGACGCCGATCGAGATCCCATCCGACTCGCTGCGGTCGGCCCGTGGTTACGACCCACGCGAAGCGACGTGGAACTTCGTACAGCCGTGGCCAGGTGGGCGGTGGGCGCTGGCAGACATCATCGATTATCAGACGGGCTCGAGCTGGGCACTCCTCGCCGAAGCAGCGCGCAATCGTTCCACCTGGCTGCGTAACTTCTCCCGCGTGCAGGAGCGCGCAGTGGCGGGGCGAGGCGCCGTCGGCCGCGAAAACTGGCCCGTTGCCTTCGTGATCCCCGCCGCACAGCGTGACGCGGCGGCGCTCACTGCCATGATTCGCATACTGCAGCGCGGCCAGGTCGAGGTGCGCCGCACCACGGTGCCGGTATCGCTGGCGGTGTCACCGCCGGTGGCGCCAGTGCGGGTGCCCACCGGGAGCTACGTCATCTACACCGCGCAGCCGTACGGTGCCTTCGCCAAGGCGCTGCTCGAGCGACAGGTCTATCCTGACCGGCGCGAATATCCCGGCGGACCGCCCAGGCGCCCCTATGATGTGACGGCGCACACCCTCCCACTTCTCATGGGTGTGCGCGGTGTAACCGCGCTTCAGGATTCGGTCGCGCTCCCCGTGAGCGCGCCCATGGCGATGCTGCCGGAGCCGCGATTCACCGCTGCGGGACTGAGCGGCAGCACCGCACGGCGCATCGCCATCTATCGCAGCAATTCACCATCCATGGACGAGGGCTGGACCCGCTGGGTGTTCGAGCAGTACCGCGTTCCCTTCACCAGCGTGGGTGATCGGGACATCCGTGCCGGCGCGCTGAATCGTCGCTTCGATGTGCTCGTGCTTCCCGACCAGTCGCCCCGTCTGCTCGCTGACGGCGTATCGGGAGCGTACCCCGACTCGCTGCGCGGCGGTATTGCCGAAGAGGGGGCGGGGATGCTGCGGCAGTTTGTCGAGGCTGGTGGAACGCTCGTCGCCTTCAATCGTGCGAGTCTGTACGCGATCTCCATTCTCGATCTTCCCGTCCGTGACGCCCTGGAGGGGGTGGGGGCCAGCGACTTTTACGGGCCCGGCTCGCTCCTTCGTGTCGAGCTGCGCCGCGCCCATCCGATCGCGCGCGACATGGGTATGGAGCCGGCAGTCTGGTTCGAGGGGGGCCCCGCCTTCGAGATCACGGATCCGGCACGGGCGACAGCTGTGGCCAGCTATCCGGTGCAGGGCGATCCGCTCCTTTCCGGATGGCTTCTCGGTGGTTCCCGCCTGGCAGGAAGGGCCGCCCTCGTGGAATCGCGCCACGGGCGCGGCCGCGTGGTGCTCTTCGGCTTTCGCCCCCAATACCGTGCGCAGAGTGTCGGGACGTACGGACTTATGTGGGGGGCGATGAGGTGAGAGTGTTGGAGTTCGCCGTTACTCCACCCGCCTTCGGCGTTCTTCCACCCATCCACGAACGCGTGTATCGAGCACCTCGAGGGGGAGCGAGCCGGCGCCGAGTACGACATCGTGGAAGGCGCGGATGTCGAAGGCCGGCCCGAGCTGCTCACGCGCGTGCGATCGGAGCTCCTTGATCTTGAGCTCGCCGATCTTGTAGGCGAGCGCCTGCCCCGGCCAGGAGATGTATCGATCCACTTCGACAGTGACGTCGTGCTCCGTCTTCCCGCTGTTCTCCAGGAAGAACCGGATCGCCTGCGCGCGCGTCCAGCCGAAGGCGTGGATGCCTGTATCCACCACCAGACGTATCGCACGCCACATCTCGTAGGTGAGCTGGCCGAACTTCGAGTAGGGATCGCGGTAGAGGCCAAGCTCGTTACCGAGGCTCTCCGAGTAGAGGCCCCACCCTTCCACAAATGCGGTGATACCGCCATGACGCCGGAATTCCGGCACGTTCTCGAGCTCCTGCGCGATCGCGATCTGCAGATGGTGGCCAGGCATCGCCTCGTGTACAGTTAGCGCCTCCATCTCCCAGCGGGGGCGGGAGGCGAGATCGTACGTGTTGGCATAGAACCAGCCCGGACGCCCCGCCTCTGTCGACCCGGGCATGTAATAGGCGGTGGTCTGCGAGCGCTCGGCGTAAGCGGGTACGGCGCGCACTCCGTACGGCAGCCGCGGGAGATGTCCAAACAACCGGATGAGCTCCGGGTCGATGCGCTTGGCGATGTCGCGGTACTCGCGCAGGAAGGCGGTCGTATCGGTGTGGTAGAACCGCGGATCGGTGCGCAGAAACTCCAGGAACTGCTCGAACGTCCCCGTAAAGCCGGAAGCGCGAATCACAGAGTCCATCTCGGCGCGGATTCTCCGCACCTCGCGCTCGCCGAGCTGGTGAATCTCGTGCGGCGTCAGTTCGGTGGTCGTGAAGGAGCGCGCATTGAAGGCGTACCACGCCTCGCCGTCAGGGAGCGCCCCGGCAGCGAGCGTTTGCCGGGTACGTGGGAGGTACGATTCGGCAAAGAAGCGATGCAGTCGCTCGAAGGCGGGGCGAACCTCACTCGAATACAGGCGTACGGCTTCATCGCGCAGCCGCCGCCGATCCGCCTCTGCAATCGTTTCGGGCATCTCCGCGAAGGGGCGGAGCAGCGGGCTCTGAAGCGGGTCCTCCCTGATCTGCGCGCGAATCTGATCGGGGACGTCGCGGAGCGTGATCCGCGGAGGAGTGACGCCCACCGTCGCGCCGCTGTCGAGCAGAGCGATCGTCTGGTCGATCCGGTGCGGCAGCTGGCGGAGCCGCGCGAGCACATTCTCCAACTCGGCGGGCGTACCAGCACGCATGACCGAGAAGAGCTGCGCCATGTTCTGCTGCACGCCGCCAAGCTGCGTGATCGGCATCAGCTCGCTGGGGAACCGCTGTCCCCGCTGAGCCTCCTCCAGAGAGCGCAGGAAGAGATCGTAGTTGAGCTGGTCGGCGGCGGAGAGCTGGCGCCGGTCGATTGACCGGATGGCGCGCAGCGGCAGCTCCAGCTCGCGTTTACGGCGCTCGATGGCGGCGAACGAAACGTCGGTGAGACGGTGGTCCTGTCCCGGGTAGCCCACGTACGTGGCGAACTCCGGGAACTGGTGCATAGTGTAGTCCCAGTGTGTGAGGAACAGCCGGTGAAGCCGCACCGAATCCGCAACGCTGCCTCGTGCGCCGGTGACGTCGGCAAAGCGCCGCGCAAACGCTGTATCGGCAGGCGCCGCCTGCGCGTCGATGGCGGGGGCGGTGGCAATGGCCAACGGTGCGAGCACAAGCAGTAGTCGTCGCATCATCTCTCCTGTGGTAACGTCTGGCGAAGGTAGCGGACGGCACGCGAGGGCGGAATCATTGGGCTTCGGCGGAATGCCCGAAGCTCACTTGTCCTCGGACTACGTTCATGGCAGCCGGTGGAGCCAGCGCGAAATCCCGAATCCGCATACCGAACCCTGTTAGTATATTTCTGCTCACCTCCGCCGACCCTCCATGCCCAGCCGCTTCTTCCATCTCCTGATCACCTGCGCACTGGCGCAGCCGCTTCACGCCCAGCAGCAGCCGGCCCTCGGCCCAGCGCCCCCGACGCCAGAGGCGCTACCGCCCACCACGCCAGCACCGGCGTTCTGCAACGCGCTGGCGGACTCGACGGCAACGGCAGACTCGCTCCTCCGTCCGGCGGCGGTACTCGTGCCAACGCCCAGGCCGCTGCGCGGGCTCTATGTCAACCGCTGGGCGGCGGTCGGCGGGCGGATGTGGGAGCTCCTTCGCGTCGCGCGTGACACCGAGGTCAACGCGCTGGTGATCGATGTCAAGGACGACCGCGGCCTGCTGCTATACCGGTCGGGTGTGCCGCTTGCGCGCGAGATCGGCGCGGACACAACGCAGCCAATGAACCACCGGCGGATGCGTGCCGTGCTGGACACGATGCGCGCACATGGAATCTACCCGATTGCCCGGATCGTGGTCGTGAAGGACCCATTGCTGGCGGAGGCGCGTCCGGACTGGGCCATCCGCCGCCGCGACGATCCGTCGCGTCCGTGGCTCGACAGAAACGGCAAGCCGTGGCTCGATCCGCATCACACCGACGTCTGGCGCTACGCCGCCGACATTGCCTGTGAGGCCGTGGAGCTCGGCTTCAGCGAGATCCAGCTCGATTATGTTCGCTTCCCCGACGAGCGGAGACTCATTCGCGAGGCGATCTTCCCGCTCGCGCAGGGCCGCGAACGTGCCTTCGTCATCCGTGAGCAGCTGCTGCGTACGCGCGACTGGCTGCGCCATCTCGGTGCGCCCTTCACGATCGACGTCTTCGGGCTGACCACGTCCGACACGACGGACATGGGAATCGGCCAACGCTGGGAGCAGTTCGCCGACGCCGCTGACGCGATTCTGCCGATGACTTACCCCTCGCACTACGCGCGGGGCAGCTACGGCATTGCCAATCCCAACGCTAATCCGTACGCCGTGATCGACCGCGCACTCAAGGATGCCCGGCGCCGCAACGCCGGCGTTGCCAACCCCGGCCGTCTGATCCCCTGGTATCAGGACTTCACGCTGGGCGCGCCACGCTATGGGCCGGCCGAAGTCCGCGCACAGATTCGCGCTGGATATGATAACGGCGTGATGGACTGGATCCTCTGGAATCCCCGGAGCGTGTACAACATCGGAGCGCTCGAACGGTAATGAGGGAGGCCGGCTTCTACCGTCCGAGCCACTCAGCCAGCACGCTGCCAACCGTTTCCGGCGACTCCTCTGGCAGGAAGTGCCGCGCATCGGGGAGGATCTCGAGCGTGGCACCGGGGATGGACTCCTGAAGGCGCCGGCCGGTCGAGACGGAGAGGAAGGGGTCGTGCGCACCCCAGATGATGGCGGTCGGCGCGACGATGTCCTTGAGGCGGGCCGCTAGCGCGCTCGTTTCCAGTGGGTCGAGGGCGAGAATGTGCTCCAGCAGCACGTCACGACCTTCCGGTGTAGCGAAGTTGCGGACATACAGCTCCACCGACTGCTGACCTCGCTCCGACTCCACGTAGCCACGATGGAGATCGGTGCGCAGAATCGAGAGGATCCAGGTGGGCGGCAGGTAACGGGTGAGCGGCAGCGTCGCCTTGGCCATCTTCACCTCACGGGCAGGCCAGTCATCAAAGGCCACCGAGTCGACGAGACAGAGTCGGGCCACGCGCGTCGGGTGCTTGATGGCGAGGTATTGGGCAATGCCCCCGCCGATGTCGTGGCCAACGATGCACGCATAGGTGATACGCAGCGCGTCCATCAGTGCGATCACCCTTTCACCGTGTCCCTTCAGGCTCAGGTCGCGGCCCAGGGGGCGATCGCTGCGCCCGTAGCCGAGCAGGTCCATCACCACTACCCGGTGACCATCCGGCACCAGCGGAACCACCTCGCGCCAGAGATGTGACGATGTAGGGAAGCCGTGCAGGAATATCACCGGCTCGCCTGCACCCCGGTTTCCTGCCGCGTAGTAGTAGACGCGAGCACCGTCCAGATCCAGAAACTCACCGCGCATGCGGAATTGTGGTACTCGCTCGGGAGAGAATGGTGCTTACCAGGCAAGACGACCTATGATCGTGAAAATGAGGGGCCGTTCCGCGCCCGACAAGCCAAGCGGCAAGATAGCTGCTCGAGCGCGGCCGGCAACGCGCGGAATCCGGGGGGCGGATATGACGAAGACGCCGGCCCCACTTGGAGCCAGCGCCTTCACATTACCGGATTTACAGGATCAGCCGCCGCGTGGAGGCCGCTGTCCACCACGCTGCCGCTGACCCTGCTCGCGACCGCCGCGCTGGCCGGC